>CANQRW010000088.1 GCA_947626365.1 uncultured Lachnospiraceae bacterium | reverse complement strand
AAAATGAACGTTTTAGAGCTTGATAGGGGTAGTTTGCGCTTTTTTGGCTACCCGGAAGTTAATGTTTCACAGTAAAAGGATTATGATAAACTGTGGGGAGAAAGACTAACAAGCACTGCTATGCTTTATATTTTGGCTGGTATTATGTTGTGCCGGCGGCGATTCCATTGCTGCTGTTCAACGCGAATTGAAAGACGGGCGCTGGAATAGTCACAAGGATTTGCAGGGGGGGATGAACGGATGGGATTCTGGATATTTATGCTGCTTATGGATATACTTATTCCGCTTACGATGGTTGGTTTTGGCAAAATGTTCATGACAAAATGTCCCAAGGATATTAACGCTGTGTTTGGGTATCGGACAGTGATGTCAATGAAAAACAAAGATACATGGGAATTTGCGCATAAGTATTGCGGAAAACTATGGTTCAAATGCGGATTGACATTATTGCCATTATCTGTTGTTCCTCTGATATTTGTGTTTCATAAAGGAACCGATACGATTGGAACCGTAGGGGGAATCGTTTGCGCAGTCCAGCTTGTTTTGCTCCTTGGGTCAATTTTCCTCACAGAAGCCGCTCTGAAAAAGACATTTGACAGCAATGGGATCTCTCGTTAAATTTCTGTTTGGCAAAATTTACAGAGAGAAGAAAATCAGGCTCTCGCGGAGGAGATCATAGATGAATAGAGATGAGATAGTGGCGGAATTATTCCGCTTGCAGGATAAGAAATATGCGGCCTTTCAGGCTAAGTTAATCCCGACGGTAGAAGCGGGAAGAATTATCGGTGTCAGGACACCGGAACTTCGTTCCTTCGCGAAGAGACTATTCAAAGACGAGGACACAGTTTTATTTTTGGAGTGCCTTCCGCACCAATACTTCGATGAAAATCAACTGCATGCATTTGTGATATCATTGGAGAAAGATTTTTATAAATGCATTGCGGAAGTGGAAGCGTTTCTTCCGTTTATTGATAACTGGGCTACATGTGATCAGCTTTCGCCAAAGGCTTTCAAAAAAGAGCCGGAGAAATTGCTTCCGTATATCTATACATGGATCCGGTCGGATAAAGTTTATACCGTTCGATTTGCAATCGGTATGCTCATGGAACATTTCCTGGGAGAGAGGTTTCATTCCCAATACGCGGACATGGTAGCGGCGATCAGATCAGATGAATACTATATCAATATGATGGTCGCATGGTATTTTGCAACGGCTCTGGCAAAACAGTATGCTTCCATACTTCCGTATCTGGAAGGAAAGAAGCTTGATGATTGGACATATAAAAAAACGATTCAAAAAAGTATAGAGAGCAATAGGATATCAACTGAGCAGAAAGCTTATCTGAAAACACTAAAAATCTGACGATTATATGTTTTGGGAGATGGTATTCATATTTACGATCCCAAATCTGTGACTGAAGCGGTGCAGCGCAATCGCATCGGAAAATGCTTATTTTGATGGAGCAGGGCGCATTGCAGAAACCTGCCTTGTATATCTCGTTCTATCTGAAGAAGAACCGGATTGAGTACTATGATCGGATGAGTGAAGTGCGCGCCAAGAATAATTACGAACAGTGGGACAGATCCCGGAATATGTCTAAAGGGACAAGGTTTGATATAGTTTTGCGGCAAATGGGTTTTGGCGTTTTTGGGATTTAAAATAATCATGTGCATTTTGCGGGAAATGTGATATAATCTGTGTCGTGATTGTACCGGCGCCGGTTTGACGCCGGGGAGGACGAATATGGAATCTGATGACGAGAGGTGAAAAGACGTGCTGAAGCTGGAAAACATTTCTTTTGCGGCAGATGGGAAGGAGATTCTGCAGAATGTCAGTCTGACAGTCGATGACCGCTTCGTGGCCATTACGGGGCCTAACGGAAGCGGAAAATCCACGCTGCTTAAGATTATTATGGGAATTTTGCAGCCTACATCCGGAAGGATCTGGCTTGACGGCGAGGATATTACGGAGCTGTCGATTACGGAGAGGGCGAACCGGGGGATCAGCTTTGCGTTTCAGCAGCCGGTAAGGTTCAAGGGACTTAAGGTCAGGGATCTTTTGGAGCTTGCAGGCGGCAAGGGGAAAGACGGCGGAGCGCGGTTTGCTCACGCCTGCGAGGTTTTAAGTGAGGTGGGCCTCTGCGCGAAGGATTATATCAACCGTGAACTGGACGATACCCTGTCCGGCGGGGAGATGAAGCGGATTGAGATTGCCATGGCGGCGGCCAGAGGAACCAAGATGACGCTTTTTGACGAGCCGGAAGCGGGCATCGACCTCTGGAGTTTCCAGAGTCTGATCCAGGTTTTTGAAAAGCTGTATCAGGAAACTTCCGGTACCATTATGATCATCAGCCATCAGGAGCGGATCCTGAACATCGCGGATAAGATCATCTACCTGAAGGATGGCGTGGTGCTGGAATATGATGAGAGGGACCGTGTCATGGAGCATCTGGAACTGGATATCCATCCGGGAACCTGCGCCGTACTTCAAAAATATCAGGAAAACTGTGCCCTGGGAAATGGAGTGAGATGATATGGACGAAATTCAGAAAAACCTTTTGAAAGAGGTGGCGGCCCTGGACACCCTTCCCGTAGGGGCCTACAATATCCGCAGCAACGGGCAGAGCGCCGCGCGGAATACCACGGCTTCCATCGACATCGTGACAAAGGAAGACAAGCCGGGAATCGATATTATCATCAAGCCCGGAACCAAAAACCAGAGCGTTCATATCCCTGTGATCATCAGCCAGAGCGGTCTGAAGGAAATGGTTTACAACGATTTCTTTATCGGAGAGGACTGCGACGTGACTATCGTAGCCGGCTGCGGCATCTCCAACTGCGGAGGCGAGGATTCCCGCCATGACGGCGTTCACAGCTTCTATGTGGGAAAGGGCAGTAAGGTGCGGTATATTGAGAAGCATTACGGTGAAGGTACCGGAAGAGGAAAACGCCTTATGAATCCCACCACCGTGATTGAACTCTCAGAGGGGGCGTCCATGGAACTGGAGACTTCTCAGATCGGGGGAATCGACGATACCCTCCGCGTGACGAAGGCGAAGCTGGCTGGGAATTCTTCCATTATCATTCACGATAAGATTCTGACGGAGGGCGATCAGCAGGCCAAAGCGGAGATTGCTGTGGAGATGGACGGAAACGGCTCCACCTGCGACCTGATCAGCCGAGGCGTAGCCAAGGAAAAGAGTTTCCAGGAAGTGGTCATAGGAATCGACGGCAACGCGGCCTGCAGCGGCCATGCGGAATGCGATTCCATTATTATGGATGAGGGCGTGATCGTGGCGACCCCGCGGCTGAAGGCTACCAATGTGGACGCTTCGCTGATCCATGAAGCGGCCATCGGAAAGATTGCCGGGGAGCAGCTGATGAAGCTGATGACCATGGGACTTTCCGAGAAGGAAGCGGAGGAGATGATCATCCGGGGATTCCTGCAGTAAACGGCGCGGCGGCAGTCACGGGACGGCCACCACAGACGCGGTATATTCGTTGGGAATTTTTCTGCCGCTTTTGACTGCCAGCACGGACTGGTACAGGTGGGAGCAGTACAGATCCCGGCGGAAATCTTCCAGCGCGTCGGAATCCAGAAGAGAAGCGGCGTCCGCTGTCTTAGCGATCAAAGGCAGCGGGGCCGTTTTTTGCGTGTGCTTTTTGATGGCGGAAAGCAGAGGCTGAGCCGACCGGCGCAGTCCCAGGATCCGAGCATAGGAAATATAATCCCCTGCTTTGCGCCTGTGCGCTTCCTCTTCCGTGATTTCCAGGAGAATATGGGTCAGAGCGCGGCTGACTCGGGTATAAGTATATTGTCTGGTTTTCAGGGCGGAGGCTCTGTCCTCAAAGCCGGAAAACACCAATGTCTGCCGGTTGATTCGGGCGGCCAGTTCCTTTGACACGTCCAGAAAATCGGTGAGGGACGTTTGATTCAGCTGCAGCTGCAGAAGCCTCTGCGATAAAAGGGCAGAAAAATCATCGGGATTTACCGGAACCGCATCCCGGATCAGGTTCAGCACCGGGGCCGGAACGCTGTGGGATATCCGGGTGAACTGTGCCCGGATATGGTTCATGTCCGGACTGCTTAAGATCTTCCGCAAGGCAGAGGCGGAAGGAAGGACAATATGTTCGCGGAAACCGGATTCTGCACATTCGGAGTCCATGTCTTTTTTAGCGGCAGTATCGCGGTCAGGCTTTTCGCCGGGAAGCTTTGCGGCAGTATCGCAGTCAGGCCTTTCGCCAAGAAGCTTTGCGGCAGTGTTGCCGTCAGTCCCTTTGCCGGGAAGCTCAGCGGCGTGATAGCCGTCTCCCTGGCGAAGAATGGTCAGCGGTTTGATGGAACTGTTCCTTCGAATGAGGGCCTTGCAGTATTCTGCTCCCAGAATATTGTTAGGAGAAGAGAGAAGCGCCTTCGGATCATATTCAGTGGAAGAGGAACCGTATCTTTCCTTCGCGGCTTTAATATACCTGGTCAGGGCGTCGGCCCGGGCCTGTGGGAAAGTCAGGCCATTTTTGAGATTTTCCGCAAGAACGGCTTCGTATGCTTCCGGGTTCTGACACAGAATCCGGGCGGTTTCCATCAGAGGGTCCGTGCTGCCGCATTCGCTGCCGAAACAGACCGTATCCACGACGCCGAGGCGGTCCAGGATCGCTATGCCGCAGGCGGCAAAATCTTCCGCACTGCTGGTGGCGAAAACCGGCGGCATCTCGATGACCAGGTCGGCCCCGCAGGCAAGCGCCATTCGGGTCCGGGTGTATTTATCATAAATGGCAGGAGCGCCGCGCTGGACGAAGTCCCCGCTCATGACTACTGCGCAGTAGTCTGCTCCGGTCAGCTCTTTTGCCTTTTGAATCAGGTAGGCGTGTCCGTTATGAAAAGGGTTGTATTCTGCTATGATGCCGACGGTTCGGGACATAGGGGCTCCTTTCGTGAAATGAGATGACTATATATAGTATAAATTGTTTTATATAAAATGCAAACAGTTTTCTGGCGATGTTAGATTACGCCTGCGATACCGGAAAGACAGCGATATGGTTTCAGAACGATTGTTTCATAAAAAATGCAAAATTTTCCTGCGCAGTACTTGAAAAAATTGGACAAAGCCAATAGAATATAAAGTACAGTTGTGGCTGTTATGCTGCAAAATTTCAGGAGAAAGAGGAGAGGATTTATCATGAAATTTATTGTTGAAACCAGCGCGCGTCACGTACATCTCACCCAGGCGGATCTGGAAACCCTGTTCGGAGAGGGCTATCAGCTGACCAAGAAGAAAGACCTGTCTCAGCCGGGACAGTTTGCATGCGAAGAGAGAGTTACCATCGTCGGCAGCAAGAGAGAGCTGAAGGGCGTTTCCATTCTGGGCCCGGTGAGAAAGGCAACTCAGGTTGAGATTTCTCTGACAGACGCTCGTTCCATCGGCGTAGCGGCTCCTATCCGTGAGTCCGGCGATACGGCCGGAAGCGGCCCCTGCAAGATCATCGGACCCAAGGGCGAGATCGACATTCCCGAGGGAGTCATCGCCGCGAAGCGTCATATTCACGCTACCGTCGCTGACGCGAAGGAGTTGGGCGTGGAGAACGGCGATATCGTATCCGTGAAGGTTGATACCGACGGCAGAAGCCTGATCTTCGGCGATGTAGTAGTTCGTGTCAGCGATTCCTATGCTCTGGCTATGCACATCGATACCGATGAGTCCAATGCGGCAGGCTGCTCAGGCGTCGTCATGGGCGAGATTGTTAAGTAAAGGAGAGTAGATCAACATGAAAATATTAGTCGTTAACTGCGGAAGTTCTTCCCTGAAATACCAGCTGATCGATATGGACAATGAGGGAGTGATCGCCAAGGGCCTGTGCGAGAGAATCGGAATCGACGGTTCCAAGCTGACCCATCAGCCCACCGGCAAGGACAAATTTGTAGTAGAGAAGCCCATGCCCGATCACCATGTAGCCATTGAGCTGGTGCTGGAGGCTCTGCAGGATAAGGATCACGGCGTGATCGCCAGTACCGACGAGATCACCGCCATCGGACACCGGGTGCTCCACGCGGGCACCAAGTACAGCGATTCCTGCCTGGTTACCGAGGATGTGAAGGCAGTTATCCGCGAGTGCTTCCCGTTGGGGCCGCTGCACAACCCGGCCAACCTGATGGGCATCGAGGCCTGCGAGGCGGCTATGCCCGGCAAGCCCAACGTGGCTGTGTGGGACACCGCTTTTGGTATGAAGATGCCGGAGAAGGCTTATATGTACGCCATTCCCAAGGAGTATTTTGAGAAATACAGCATTCGCCGCTACGGCTTCCACGGAACCAGTCATATGTTCGTATCCGGCGAGACCATCAAGTTCGCCGGACTTGACCCGGAGAAGGCTAAAGTCATCGTCTGCCATCTGGGCAACGGCGCCAGCATCTCCGCTTCCATCGGCGGCAAGTGCGTGGACACCAGCATGGGTCTGACCCCGCTGGAAGGCCTGATCATGGGAACCAGAAGCGGCGACATCGACCCGGCCGTGGTGCAGTTCATCTGCAACAACGAGGGCAAGACCGTGGACGAGGTTCTGAATATCCTGAACAAGAAGTCCGGCGTTCTGGGCATGAGCGGCGTGTCCAGCGATTTCCGTGATTTGGGAGCGGCAGCCGATGCCGGCAACCACGACGCGCAGGTTGCGCTGGAGGCGTTTATTTATCGGGTAGCCAAGTATATCGGCGCATACACCGCAGCCATGAACGGCGTGGACGCCATCGCTTTCACCGCCGGCGTAGGCGAGAACGATATGAAGACCAGAAAGGCCATCTGCGAGTATCTGGGCCATCTGGGCGTGAAGATCGACGACGAGGCCAACAATGTCCGGGGCAAGAACGCGGTTATCTCCGCTCCCGACTCCAAGGTGAAGGTTCTTCTGATGCCCACCAACGAGGAGCTGGCCATCGCGAGAGACACCCTGGCGCTGGTGCAGTAAAACGATACGGAAAAGCACTGTATAAAATTGGTTCAGTCCGATCAGGGGCCGGGACCGCATATTCATGCGGTCCTGGCCCTTAACTTATGGGATTTTTTATATACACTCAATTTATGATACCGAATTCGGTATAACCAGCAGCCAAAATAAAAATTGACTAAAAGTCATTGACTTTAATTCAGTGAATAAGTTATAATGAAATCCCACAAGGGGAGGTGACGGCGTGGAAAAGAAAATGACGAATCGGCAGATTGCCGCACTGGAAACCAGGCGCAAGCTGCTGGAGGCGGCGAAAAAGCTGGTATGTGAAAAAGGCCTGGCAGGCACATCGATCGAAGAGATCACAAAAGCCTGCGGCGTATCAAACGGCACGTTCTATACCTATTTCAAACGCAAGGAAGATGTGGTTTTTGCGTTAAGCCAGGAGATGTATCAGGGAATTTATGAGGAAGCGCAGGCCCATGACGGCCCCTTTATGGAACGGCTGGTCTTTTACATGGTGAATTTCTCCGGACACATTGAACGGGACGGGCTGAAGCTCTGTCAGGAATGGGTGAGGAACACCGTAGACCCTGATCTCGTGGAGGCCCCGTACAACAAGGATAAACTCCGTGTGGATATTGATTCCATGAAGGGTATGATCGAAAAGGGCGTTGAGCGGGGCGAACTGACAGACGATACGCCCGCAGACGCGCTCGCGGGCGCGCTGGTGGATGTGATCTACGGTGAAATGCTTTGCTGGGATATGTCCGGCGGCGCGTACAGCTTTGAGGAGCGGACAAAAGAATTTTGCAATCTGTTTTTACCGGCCATGATACAACCCTATATCAGACGGGAGATGTCTGCTAAGGCAGACCCGAATCTCGCGCCAAGACTCGCAAGCGAGTCTTGATCAGAGCGAGCGATCATGAAAACGGAAACAGCAGTGAAAAATAAGTTAAAAACAGGAGAAACCAATAATGAGTAAGATCAAGGAACTGGGATTTGGGCTGATGCGCCTTCCCCAGAAAAGCGGCAATGCGGCGGATATCGACATGGAACAGTTCAAACAGATGGTAGACCTTTTCCTGGAGCGGGGATTTACCTACTTTGATACCTCCTATGTGTATCATGACGGCGCTTCTGAAACCGCGATCCGGGAAGCCCTTGTCAAACGCCATCCGCGGGAGAATTTCCTGCTGGTGTCGAAATTTCCTACCTTCCAGATGCCTGCCGCAGACAAGGTGGAAGCCATTTTCCAGGAGCAGCTGGACAAATGCGGGGTGGAATACTTTGATTACTACCTGCTCCACAACCTGAACCGCTACATCTATGCCACGGAAGTCCAGGACGCCCATCTGTTTGACCACATGAAGCAGTGGAAGGAACAGGGTAAGATCCGCCACATCGCGTTCTCTTACCATGATGACGCCGCCCATCTGGATCAGATCCTGACCGAGCACCCGGAGGTTGACGCCGTTCAGATCGTTCTGAACTACTACGACTGGGAGGAGCCGTTCATCCAGTCGAAGAAGTGTTACGAGGTCATCCGCAAGCACGGCAAGCAGGTCATCGTCATGGAGCCGGTAAAGGGCGGTATGCTGGCCAAAGTCCCCGCCGGCGCGGAACATATCTTTCAGGAGATTGATCAGAGCGCTTCCCCGGCCAGCTTTGCGATCCGCTTTGCCGCGTCCCAGGAAGGTGTGCTGGCAGTTCTCTCCGGCATGAGCAATCTCACTCAGGTGGAGGACAACACCGGCTATATGCAGGACTTCAGGCTCCTCACCGACGAGGAAAAACAGGCTTTGGCTGAAATGAAAGGAAAATATCAGGAGAGCTGGAAGTACCGCTGCAGCGACTGGTCCGCTCTGGATGAGAATGCCTACGGCGTGCCTGTGTCCGGCATTATCCGGGCATACAACAGCATGTTGATCCAGCCCGATCCCACTTTCTGCGCGGAACTGAACTACTATAAGAGTTTTCGCAGCGCCTATGACCGGGCCTTTGAGACAGGGGATTACACGGCGCAGACCGCAAAGATCGGCGGGGCGTTTGACGTCACGGCTGCCATGCGGGAGGCCGTTGCATATCATGCGACAAATAACTATCAGGATTATATGGATTGAACGCGAATGGAGGATACCGTGGAACGATATTTTGGAGAAAATACCCCGAAGCTGGGTTTTGGCCTGATGCGTCTGCCCAAACGGGGAGGAAAAATTGATGTGGAACAGGTCAAAAAGATGGTGGATCTGTTCATGGAGGCGGGGCTGACCTATTTCGATACCGCCTATGTGTATGACGGCGGCGATTCCGAACGGGCCGCGAAAGAGGCTTTGGTAGACCGCTATCCCCGCGAGAGTTTTACATTGGCAACCAAGCTGTGCGCGTGGATGGGCGCTCACAATGAGCAGACCGCCAAGCAGCAGTTTTATACCAGTTTGGAGCGGACCGGCGCGGGCTATTTCGACTACTATCTGCTCCATGCTTTGAAGGCGGAGAACTACAAAACTTATGACAAATACCACATCTGGGATTTTGTAAAGGAGCAGAAAGCAAAAGGACGGATCCGGCATTGGGGCTTTTCTTTCCATGCCACGCCGGATATTCTGGACGAATTGCTCACCGCCCACCCGGACGCCGAGTTTGTGCAGCTTCAGCTCAATTACGCCGATTGGGAAAA
>CANQRW010000087.1 GCA_947626365.1 uncultured Lachnospiraceae bacterium | reverse complement strand
CCCGGCTGTGATTAAAACAGAAGCGAGTAGTAATCCTCGAAGGTCTTGCGGACATTGTCTACATGGGCCCGCATGGTGGCTTCCGCTGCCTGGGCGTCGCCGTTTTTGATCGCTTCCAGGATCGCCCTGTGTTCCTCATAGGACTGGCCGTTGCGGCCGGGAACCAGAATGGTCTTGGCATTATATTTTCGCATCTGCTTTTTCAGACGGATCAGCAGATCGGTGGCCGTCTTGTTGGGACAGACATTGTAAATAATACTGTGAAACTGTTGGTTCAGATCCGAATAGCCCACCAGGTCATTGGCAGCCTGGCGCTCGCTCATCTGATTGAAGATATCTTCCAGCCGCTGAATCCCCTTTTTCGTAAATTTGGGAACCGCAAGCCGGATGATGAAGCCTTCCAGTTCCACGCGCAGCTGAAGATAGTCCAGGACTTCCGCCTTGGAGTAGCTGCGGACTTTAGCGCCCTTATTTTGCTCGATAGTGACGTATGAGTCATTTTCCAGCATGAGAAGGGCCTTTTTTATGGTGTTGCGGCTGACATTGTATTCGGTGGACAGCTCAATCTCCGGCAGGCTCTCCGCGGGAGAATAGTAGCCGTTTTCAATCTTTTCTTTCAGTTTTTCATAAACCATGGTAGTCTGATTCATTTTCGCCATTTTTGCAATCCTCTTTGTAATTCTCTGTTGAGATAATAAATTGTTAATCAATGTTATCATATCACCCCAGGAAAACACTGTCAACGGATATATGACGGACGGAGCGAGAACGGATATATGACAGGCGGAGCAAGGCGCGAAACACCCCCGGGGGAATTCGGGTATCGCGGAATCATGATCGTCTTTGCAATCAACGTTGTTGGATAAAATAGACAAAATATATACTGCGGTTTCGTCATATCTGACGAAAAGAAATTCTGCTATTGACATTATAAATACATGATTGTATAATCGAAACATAAACAAGATTGTTCAACAATTATGAGAACAAAATAAGTGAAAGGGGAAGAAATTATGGATTACAGAGAACTGATCAACGGAGCTTATGACCTGCATGTTCACTCGGCGCCGGACGTGCTGCCCAGAAAGATGGACGATATCGACATGGCCCAGAGGATTAAAGACAGCGGCATGGCGGGATACGCCATCAAGAGCCATTTCTTCTGCACCAGCGAGAGGGCGCAGCTGATGAATAAGCTGTACCCGGAAGTGGATTATATCGGCACGGTTACGCTGAACAGCGCGGTGGGCGGACTGAACCCGTCAGCCATGGAGATGGCGGCCCGCAGCGGCGTTAAGCTGGTATGGTTTCCCACCTGCGATAACGAGCATGAGAGAGCCCACACTTTTAACGGCGACCCCAACAAGAAGCTGCCGTTCTGGGCCCAGATTATCATTGAGATGAAAAACGCCGGGATCGAGGCTCCTACCGTCAACTGTCTGGGATCTGACGGCGAGCTGAAGAAAGAGGTTCTGGATATCCTGGATATCATCGCCAAATATGACATCATTCTTGCTACCGGTCACATCGCTCATGAGGAAGCCTACAAGTTGGTTCCGGAGGCGGCGAAGCGGGGAGTAAAGAATATCGTGATCACCCATGTGGATTTCCCCACCACCTATTATTCCGTCGAGGATCAGAAGATGTTCGCCGGTTACGGGGCTAAAATGGAGCACTGTTACACCACCTGGGCCACCGGGAAGGTTGACTTTGAGGTGACGAAACAGATGATTCGTGAGGTAGGACCGGAAAACTGCATCCTCGGCACCGACCTGGGCCAGAAGACGGCGCTGTACCCGGATGAGGGTATGCTGGAGTTCGCGTCAAAGCTGTATGACGCCGGGTTTACAGCGGAGGAAGTAAGGACCATGACCGTCTATAATCCCAGAAAGCTTCTGGGGAAAGACTGAGACGGCAGCCATTTACAGCGGAATAGCGGAAATAAAACATTATCATATAAAAATCAGGAGGAATGAGTCATGATCGAAGGTAAGAAGGTATTGGTAGTCAGCGCCCACGCGGCAGATTATGTATGGAGGAGCGGCGGTACCATCGCCAAGTACATCAAACACGGAGCTGATGTCCATGTGGTTGTATTAAGCTTCGGAATCCGGGGCGAGAGCAACGACCTGTGGAAGAAAGAAGGAGCCACCTATGACGGCGTGAAAGCGGAGAGACTGGCAGAGACGAAGGCGGCCGCTGAGATTCTGGGTATTAAGAACATCGAATTCTGGGATCTGCCGGATTACCCCATGGCGCCTGCCCTGACCGATGAAGTGCGCGAGCGCATGATCCGCAAGATCCGCGAGGTTCAGCCGGATATTATCCTTACTCATGATAAAAACGGCGAGGATGTGCTGAATCCGGATCATAATGTCGTCAGCCAGTTTGTGTTCGCCTGCAGCATTCAGTCCAATTCCAATGGTTACCGGATTGAGGGGACCAAGACCACCAAGCAGATGCGCCTGTTCGGATTTGAGCCCCATCAGACGGAATTGAGCAAATACGTTCCCGGCACGCTGATCGACATCTCCGAGGTTTACGATCAGAAAGTGGCCGCCATGCAGTGCTTCAAGGCTCAGAAACATTTGATCCAGTATTATACGGAGCGTGCCCACCTTCGTGGGAATCACCTGCGCAGGATTTCCGGGAACAATACCTATCAGTACGGTGAAAGCTTTTCCAATTTCTTCCCGGTTGCCGGCGACGAATTAGTGTAACCTCAGGTTGTTATAAAGGGTTATAGGGTAGGAGAGAAGGAGGAAATCCATATGAAGAAGAAATCAACCGCGATTCTGCTGGCTATCGGCGTGATGGCCGGCGCCCTTACCGGCTGCAGTGATGCCAATACCCTGGTTCTGGGAACGGCGTCCTCCACAGGAACCTTCTATTACGTGGGAGCTGCCATCGGAAATGCCGTGACAGAGGCCAGTGAACTGAATGTAATGGTGCAGGCCACCGCGGGTTCCAACGAGAATGTGGCCCTGACCCTGTCCAAGGACATCGATATCGGAATGGCCAATTCCGACGCGATCTATGCCGCGTACCACGGGACCATGAGTTATGAGGAAGCAGGCCCGCTGGATGTGCAGGAGGTAGCCGCCCTGTATGATTCCCAGCTCCATGTGTTTGTCACGGACAAAAGCGGTATCACGGATATCTCTCAGCTGAAGGGCAAAAGAGTGTGCGTCGGTTCTCAGGGAACCAGCTATCTGTTCATTGATGAGGCGATCCTGGAAGCCTATGGGGTTTCTATGGATGACATCAAGCCGTATTATATGAATTATGCGGAGGCGGCTCAGGCGCTGGCTGACGGGGATATTGACGCGGCTTTCCAGACGGGCGGATATCCCATCGCCGGTATCCAGCAGTATGCCGCCACCACCAGTTTCCGCATGCTTCCCATCAGCGACGAGGTGATCGCCCAGATCACAACGGAATATCCCTTTGCCAGAGAGACCACCATTCCTGCGGGAGTATATGAAAATCAGGCGAATGAAACGGAAGTAAAGACACTGGCTTATCAGACCTGCCTGTTTACCTCCAGTTGGGTGGATGAGGAGAAGATCTACGAGTTCACCAAAAAAATGATGGAAACTCTGGATGTGTATAAGGAGACCAATGACGCTACCAGACAGATCAGTCCTGAGACAGTCGCGACTCAGTATATTCCCTTCCATCCCGGCGCCGAACGGTATTTCCGGGAAGCGGGTCTTTTGACGGATTGAATAACAATAGGAGGAATGAAAAATGAGTGAGAATAAAACTGCAGCTGTCACCACCGGAAGCGATAAGATATTTAACGCGGCGGCCGTCTGCGTGGCCATCGTGCTTACGATCTTCCATCTGCTGGCGGCGTCCCCGTTTCTTACCCTGAACAATACGACCCAGGCCGTGATTCACGGCGCCCTGATTGTTACCTTTTTCCTGCTGATGAAACCCATGAAGCAGAAGAACCTGTCGCGGGTGATCGATGTCATTTTGATTGTTCTGACCGTTGCCGCCGCCTGGCAGGTAGTGGTGATGCGTAACTCCAATACGGCTTCCGGCGTTTTGTACAGCCCTTACCAGAAGATCATCTCCATGATTTTTGTGGTAATCGCCCTGTTTGTGGCCTACCGGGCCCTGGGAAAAGTCCTGCCCACCTTATCTCTGGTATTTTTGGTCTACACACTGATCGGCCGTTATCTTCCCGGCGCTTTCGCTACGGCCCGGGTAACCATTCAGCGTATGGCTACTTATCTGATGGTGGGAGATGAAGGGCTTTTCGGCAACGCCCTGAGCACTTCGGCCAATTTTATCTTCCTGTTTGTCATCTTCGGTTCTGTGCTGGCATTTATCGGCGCGGGAGAGTTCTTTGTGGATATCTCTTTCGCGGTGTTCGGCAGATTCTGCGGCGGCCCCGCCCAGGCGGCGGTTTACTCCAGCATGCTGATGGGCATGGTCAACGGTTCCGGCGCCGCCAATGTGGTGACCACAGGTACCTTCACGATTCCGCTGATGAAGAAGACCGGTTTTGACAGCGATACGGCCGGAGCCGTCGAGGCCTGCGCCTCCAACGGCGGACAGATCATGCCCCCTGTCATGGGCGCGGTTGCCTTCCTGATGGCGGACGCCACCAGTCTGTCCTATACCACGATCTGCCTGGCGGCCCTGATTCCGGCGGTGCTGTATTACCTGACCTTGTCCGTGTCCATTTTCTCTTATGCTCATAAGCACAAGATTCCGGTGAAAGCCGCGGATCCCAACGCGCCGACGGCGGGCCAGATCATGAAACGGGGCTGGTTCTACTTTGCGCCTATCGTTGCTCTGATCGTTATGCTGATCATGGGACTGAGCACCCAGCGTTCTGCCCTCATTACCATTATCCTGTGCCTGGCGATCGGAGTGATCACGAACCACAAGAAGTTTACTCCGCAGAATCTGGTAGGGCTGTGCATGGATTCCGCCAAGTCCATTATGACCGTATCCATCGCCTGCATGATCGCCGGCATTATCGTGGGAGCTATCAACATCACCGGTCTGGGCCTGCGTATCAGCAGCCTGATCACGGCGCTGTCCGGCGGCAATGTTCTGATCATGGGTATCCTTACCGCCATTGTCTGCATTATGCTGGGCATGGGTCTTCCCACCTCAGCCTGCTATATCGTATTGTCGGTTCTGGTAGCTCCTGCTATGGTCAATCTGGGAGTGGCTTTGATTTCCTCCCATATGTTTATCCTGTATTACGGCGTGGTAGCGGCCATCACCCCGCCTGTGGCGCTGGCGGTATTCGCGGCCATCGGCATATCGGGCGGAGATATGTGGAAGACAGGCCTGCAGGCCATCAAGATGGCCGCGGCCGGATTCATTATCCCGTTTATCTTCTTGTTTAACACGGATCTTCTGTGCTATAATGCAGCTGCGAATACGTTTGGATTTACGGCGGCTGTGGCGGTCAGCACCTGCACGGCGATGATCGGCTGCGCTTTCATGGCCCTGGGCCTGTTCGGCTGGCTGTTCCGTGATCTGAAAATGGTGGAGCGGGTGGTGCTTGTGGCCTGCGGGATTCTTCTGATGGTCAATGAGCCCTTTATATTGAATATTGTAGGCCTGGTTCTGGGCCTGGCTGTTCTGATTTTTGTCAGGCTTTCCACAGGCAAGAAAGGAGAAGTAAGAGTATGATAAACCAGTGTGCGCCCCTCCTGCCCCAGGAGGTTATTGAGAGAGCGAAAAAACTGAATGTTCCGCTGCTTTTGGACGGTGTCAAGGCCGCGGGGATCGAGATCCCGGGCGGAGGCTGTATGGATATGCATATCAATGCGGTGGAACGGGGCATGACCGTCGTGGGAACCGCCCTTACGGTGGAGACGGACAACGGAGACAATTTCCCGATCCATGTGGCAAGCTACAGTTTCAAGGCGGACGGCTATGTGATGGTGATCGATGGAAAAGGTTACGAGGGCCGTGCCTATTTCGGGGATCTGATCATGGGCGCCTGTCAGGCCGTAGGATTTGAAGGAATGGTCATCGACGGCTGTACCCGCGACCGGGACGGCAACATTGAGCTGGGATTCCCTGTATATTCCAAGGGCTTTATGCCCCGGGGCCCCATCAAGAAGAATGAAGGCAATATCAACACGCCGATCCTGTGCGGCGGCGTGAGAGTAAATCCCGGCGACCTGGTGGTGGGAGATTCCGACGGCGTCTGCGTGATTCCGGTGGAATATATCGAGACGGTATTGGCCGAGGCAGAGAAAAAGAAAGCCTACGAGGATAAGCGGGAGGAGACCATCGCCGCCTACCGCAAAGCCAGAGCCGAAGGCGGAGAACTGCCCCAGCTGGCGCCCCAGTGGGTTCTGGATATGATGAAATAACCGATTACAGAAAAATGATGTTACTGCGCCTGCTTCCGTGTCTGACGGGGGCAGGCGCTTTTCTGCGCAGGGAGAATTCTAAAGAAAATTTTATAAAGGATTTCCGACATGGACATTGAAACTGCGGGGGTATTTTGATATGATGTAGAGCGAGGAGCAATCGTGTTGCAGGGTGTGCTGACCTCTATTCCTTGAGAGGATGGGGGTGATGCCTATGAAGAATCTTTTCGATTTCGGGGACATGATGGGTTTTGGCGTGTTCCTGTTGGCATTGCTTACATTTGTATTTACATTTTGTAGGTAGCCATACATAGAAAAACCACCCTCAAACTTTGGCGAGTGACGGGGTGGTATTTCTATCTTCATCATTGATCAACCCCTTGTGGGCGGTTGCTTTTCTTTACGAAAACATTATACTATTGTCTGTGAAAGAATTCAAGATGATTTTAATAAAGGAAATAAATACGCAAGGCGGTTATGGAGAGAGAAACATTTTTTACAAGGGATAAATCATTCTATAAGCAGCTGTTTTCTTTGCTGGCGGTAGTCGCCATGCAGAATCTGGTGGCGTACAGCGTCAACATGGCGGACAATGTGATGCTGGGAAGCTACAGCCAGGAGGCCCTGTCGGGGGCGGCGGTGGTGAACCAGATCTTTTTTGTGGTTCAGCAGCTGACGCTGGCAGTGGGAGACGGACTGGTGGTGCTGGGGTCCCAGTACTGGGGGAAAGGCCAGCCGGAGCCCATCTGCAAGCTGGTGGGGGCGGCCCTCAAGCTGGCCGTTTTGTGCGGACTGGCGATCATAGGAGCCTGTACTTTATTCCCGCGGCAGATTCTTATGATTTTTACGTCGGATGAGGCGATTATCGGCCAGGGAATCCGGTATCTGAGCCTGATTAAGTATACCTTTGCCCTGTTTATGATGACCAGCGTGCTGACTGCAGCCCTGCGGTGCGTGAAGACCGTCAATATCTCATTTTCCATCTCAGTGGTGTCTCTGCTTATCAATGTTTCCATCAACTTTACGCTGATCTTCGGCCGGTTCGGTTTCCCGGAAATGGGAATCCGCGGAGCGGCAATCGGAACTTTAATTGCGAGAAGCACGGAACTTCTGATCGTACTGACGTATCTGTGGAAGGCGGACAGGAAGCTTAAGCTGTTTGATTCCCATTTTCTGAAGCGCAGTCCTGCCCTTTCAAGAGATTACCGGAAGGTGGTGACGCCTATCGTCATCTCCAATCTGCTTTGGGCGGTGTCGATTCCCATGCAGACGGCTATTTTGGGGCGGCTTTCCTCGGAGGCCATTGCTGCCAACTCGGTGGCCACCACATTTTACCAGTACATGAAGGTGATCGTAGTCGCCATGTCTTCCTCGTCGGCGGTGATGGTCGGAAACGCCATCGGCTCCGGCGACATGAAGCGGGTCCGTTCCGACGCAAGGACCCTGTCGGTGATTGATCTGGGAATCGGCATGGTTCTGGCCTGTGTGTTGTTTACCACGCGCGGCCTCCTGCTCAGCTTTTACAATATGACGGACACGGCGCTGGTATTGGCGGATCACCTGATCGTGATCATGAGCATGGTGATGCTGGGCATGTCCTATCAGATGCCGGTCAGTTCCGGAATCATCCGCGGCGGAGGGGACGTAAAGTTTACGCTGTATCTGAATCTGATCAGTATGTGGGGAATCGTGGTGCCGCTGTCGTTTGCCAGCGCGTTCTGGTGGAAATGGCCGGTGGAGGCGGTGGTGCTGGTGCTCCAGTCCGACCAGATTTTCAAAGGAATTCCTATTTTTCTTCGTTTCCGAAGCTATAAGTGGGTGAAGAAGCTGACCAGATAGAAAACGGAATTCGCGAGAGGTTATTGTATGAGAGGTACTGCATATTCAAAGAAGAAACCGTGGAGAAAATTTAAGAGAGGCGGTTCGGCCGACAGACTGATCCGGAAAATCTGCTGTTCGATTCTGATTCTGGAGGCGGCCGTTCTTATCAGCCGGAGCGGTCTGGGCGTCCTTTCTGTGGAGCGGACTCAGCGGGAGTGGCTGAGCGCGGTGCCGGGAGTACAGGGAGAAATGCGGCCTGCCGATAATTTGCGGGACGACTTGCGAGACGGCGTGCAGGGTTCGGACGAATCAGATGGCGTGCAGAGCCCGGATGAAAGCGCCGGTGTTCTGGAGAAGATTTTCGGCATTCGCCTGCGGCTTCGGGACGGAGCCATCGAGTTCTACCGGCAGGAGGATATCCGTGAAATAGAAAACTGAGACGGTACGCGGGTTTGCCGCATAGGGAGATGACGGGGATGAATTTGTAAATGTATTTGGGCAAAGAAAAACCGCCGTAAGGAGTTTTATGTCCATTCGGCGGCGGTTTACCCATAGCCAGAGCAGCAAACCCAACTTTGCAAAAAAGACATCTGCATAAGCCTTCAGGTCAGTATCCATACTGCTATACGGACTGTAGTTCCCGTTTGCTTGATTATTAAGTTTTTCCGGCAGTAAAATTAATTATGTCCGTATTTTGCGCCATTGTCTGTATAATTCTGCACATCAATCTGTCTTTCCTCTACAAAATGTTCAAACCAGATATACGCGACTTTCTTTCCTGGTTCAGCAATGAGTCCATGATCAAGCCCGGCCTTTACATAACTGACTTCCAATGGCCCGTGGTGAACTTCTTCATTCTCAACATAGAGCGTAAAATCAGAACCGGGAAGAGTCACATTCCATTGATCCACTGAAGGATGTCCCTTTTCTTTTGTTCCCTCACCAATGGAAACGCAGATCCCACAAAGGATGCGCGCCATAATACGACCATTTAATACCATATAACTTTTGGTATGAGGTCCCTTGCAAGTCTGGTCATAAGGTTCGCATGCAGAAAATGATTTGAACCAGGGAGTAAGATAATGCGTGTCTTCCAATGCCAGCCAGTCGGAAGGAAGCATATCGATATCAAAGCGTACGAATTCTAAATCCTCAGAAGCTGCGGCGTGTATCGCATACTTTTGTTTGTCAAAATCCGGGATAAAAAAGCAGGTTTCATTAATGTTATATGCCCGGTCGCGGCATGCAATATAGCCTTTTCCCTGTATGAAACAGTAAAACTGCATTTTTTGGGCAGTAAGTTCCGGAAAAACAGTTTCACCCGCTTTTAAAATGGCCCGATAATATCCGGGATTTTGGGTTCCTGATTAATTACATTTTGGAAATATTATTAGTGTCCAGATGCAGATTTATAGTTCATGGACGGGAACGGTGTCCCGGTCTGCATGGATGTGTTCCGCGGCAACATGGGCGATTCGGACACTCTGAAAGAAAACCTGGACGGCTTCAGGAAAGAATACGGGATCCGGCGGACCGTCGTCGTCGCGGACAAGGGGATGAACTGCTCCCATGATGTAATTTATAAAGGAGGGTTTCTCCCTCGATAATTACATCATGACTGCGGCTCATTTGTGACGATTTGAAAAAGCAGTTATGAGGAAAGGAGCAGACAGGCGCAGACC
>CANQRW010000086.1 GCA_947626365.1 uncultured Lachnospiraceae bacterium | reverse complement strand
TCCGCGCGCCCGCAGGCTGATATTCGCGGACATTCAGGGTCTTACATACTGTTCAGTCTTCAGTTTTCAAGGTCCTTTTACTGCCCCGTTTTCACGGCGCGAAACTTATAATACCAAACCATTTTCAAAATGTCAACAACTTTTTGAATTTATTTTAAATATTTTTTTCCGGCTCCTTCATATCCAGCGTAAACCAGAATTCCACCCCGTCTTCCACATTGCGGACGCCGCATTCCTGGTGATGGGAATCCATGATCGCCTTCACGATAGACAGGCCGATACCGCTTCCTCCATACTCCCTGGTACGGGCCTTATCCACCTTATAAAATTTCGTCCACAGATTGGGAAGTTCCTTCTCCGGAATCTGCTCGCCGGTGTTTCTCACTGTAACCCGAACCGTTTCCCCCAGTTCCTCCACCATAATCCGTATGATACCGGCCCCGGCCAGGTGATTCAGCGCGTTGCTCAGGTAATTCGTGATCACTTCTTCTATCTTAAACTCGTCGGCCCATACATAGACCGGCCCGTATGACGGAAACTGAATATGGGCGTCTTTCTGCTGGATCAGGATACTGGCTGACGCCAGGACTCCCTGAATCACTTCGGTCAGATCGAAACGCTCCATATTCGCCTGATCGTTGCCGAATTCCAGAGCGGTCAGAGTCAGAAGCTGCCGAACCATCTTGTTCATCTTGCCGGCCTCATCCACAATGACCTCACAATAATAATCCCGGCTTTCTTTATCTTCCGCCATGCCTTCCGCCAGGCCCTCGGCGTAACCCTGGATCAGCGCAATGGGCGTTTTCAGCTCATGAGATACGTTAGCGATAAATTCCTTGCGCATGTCATCGATCTGTATTTTCTCCTCAATATCCTTCTGAAGCTTGATGTTGGCGGACTTCAGTTCGCTGATGGTCTCCTCCAGCCGGTCAGACAGAGCGTTCATGCTGTTGCCCAGCACGCCGATCTCATCCTGGGCATGTCCTTCATACTTGGCATCAAAATCGAGATTGGACATCCGCTCCGAAATATCCGCCAGCTTAAGGATCGGAGATGTCACGCGTTTGGTCGCGGCATACATGATCAGGCTGCTGAGCGCCATCGCCGCGATGCCTACATAGGCCAAAAACTGATTGGACAATTCTACGCTCTCCCTGATACTGGCCAGCGGCGTAGACATGATAAAGATTGTCGTATTGTCGGAGAAAAACCCCCAGCACTCCAGGTAATATGAGTCGGAACGATTATCAAAGCTCTGCTGAATCGTGTACTGATCCGTCTCCAGAATCGTCGTATTATCCGCATTCGGTCCGCCTACAATATACCGCCTGATCCGGTCCATCATAAATCTGGCGTCCCGGCCGGAAGAAACAATGGGATAATCGTTAACTCCATCTACGATAATCGTCATGATATTGTTCTCGTCGCCCAGCCTCCGCAGCAGCTGGACGCCCTCCGTCTGTTCCCCGCTGTCGAAATAATTGGACGAGGGAAATTCATCCCGGATGCTGCCGCCTTCCGCGGCCTTCTTCATCACAAGCTCGTCTATCTGCGTATAGGCAAGACGCAGCACATCTACCTTCTGATTCACATAGAAGCGTTCCAGAAGCAGGTTATTAACTCCCCATATCCCGATCAGGATCAGTACCGTCAGTCCTACGAACATTAATGTAAATCGGACGCGAATCGATTGTCTCATTCACTTACCTCGAATTTATATCCCATCCCCCAGATGGTTTTGATGTAATCGCCCTTCTCTCCCATCTTGCTGCGAAGCTTCTTCACATGGGTATCTATGGTTCTGGCATCGCCGAAATAATCGTAATTCCAGACATTGTTCAAAATCTTCTCTCGGGACAGGGCCAGCCCCTGGTTCTCCATAAAATAGGTCAGAAGTTCAAATTCCTTATAGCTTAGATCAATATTTTTCCCATCGATATCTACCATATGCGCCGCTTTATCTACCCGGATACCGCCTACCTCCAGTATATCGGCCGCGGCCGCGTTGCTCCGCCTCAGGATTGCTTCCACACGGGCTACCAGAATCTTGGGACTGAAGGGCTTGGAAATATACTCGTCCACTCCAAGATTAAATCCCTGCAGCTCATCTCTCTCCTCGCCTCTGGCCGTCAGCATGATAATCGGCACCTGAGATAACTTGCGGATGGTTTTCACCACTTCCCAGCCGTCCATCTTGGGCATCATCACATCCAGGAGAATCAGGGCGATATCCTTCTGAGACAGGAAAACTTCCACCGCTTCTTCTCCGTCTCCTGCCTCTATCACACGAAAGCCCTTAACTGTCAGGAAATCCTTTACCAGTTTTCTCATCCTGGCCTCATCATCCACTACCAGAATTTTCAGTTGTTCCATAAATTCACCCCCGCCATCTCATTTACTGCTGTCAATGTGGACATTATAACAGAAAATATGCGGCTTTTCCACAAGTTCACAGACATTTCACAAACAACCGCATTCACATACGAATTCATATCCGAAGATTTCGTCCGGTATGCCGGCCCGCGGGAACCTTTACGCGAATCGGGAATCACACCGGTATACGAGACATATAAAAAGAAGGCGTCCGTCCCGGAATCAGCATCCGCAGGCGGAAACGCCTTCTCGATCATATCATATCAGGAATTCAGCACGCCCTTCAGGTACTCGGCCATCTCCGGCACCTGGCAGTTGGCAAAGAAATACTCCTGGAACTTCTCGCCGCTGATGGTGGTCTTCAGGAAATCCTGATCGATCTCCTTCAGAATGGTCATCATATCCGTGTGGGTGATCAGCTTCACGCCGTCCAGGATCTTTTTGTTCCTCTGCTCCGGAACCACCCTCTCCTTGGGATAGCCGCCGCCGCTCTCGCAGCCGAACAGCTTCTCGAAAATGTATTCCAGCCGGATCTCGCCGCCCCAGCCAAAACCTTTGGCAAAGGGAAGGGCAACCGCGTTGCCGTCATTGATCTGGGCAAACATAAAGCCATCCTCCGCATCCACGATGTGTCCGCAGAGTACGCCGGGAAACGCGTTGCAGGCCAGCATGGCGCCCTCGCCGGTGCCGCAGCCGGTCACCACATAATCGGCGGCCTTGGAATTCAGCAGGATAGCAGCCAGAAGACCATTCATCACATAGGTCAGCTGAGCCTCGTCATCAGCGGAATACATGCCGTAATTGTAGACCGTGTGGCCCATGGGCTCCACTACCTTCTTCAGGGTGTCGCAGATCAGGGCGTTCTTCGCCGCCTGACTGTTCTCGTTAATCAACGCTATTTTCATAGCAGAATCCCTCCTTCTCCATTTTTAAGATTACCTTTATCCTAGCACAAAAATGGCGGAAATACAATCACATTTCCGCCATTCCTTCACCGGTCCGTTCCCGGCCGGTGTCGTCTCAGTTTCTGATTTTCAAGCCAAATCATTCTTTCACTATGGCGATTCCCAGCTCCTGAAGCTGTTTCTCATCCACCGGCGTCGGCGCCTCGGTCATGAGGCAGGAAGCGTCCTTTACCTTGGGGAAGGCAATGACGTCGCGGATATTGTCGGCGCCTACCATCAGCATGGCCAGACGGTCGAAGCCGTAGGCCAGGCCGGCGTGAGGCGGAACCCCGTACTTGAAAGCATCCAGAAGGAACCCGAACTGTTCCTGGGCCTTCTCCGGGGTGAAGCCCAGCACCTCGAACATCTTAGACTGGATATCGCTCTGATGGATACGGACGGAACCGCCGCCCAGCTCCGTGCCGTTCAGCACAATATCATAGGCCTTGGCCCGGACCGCGCCGGGATCGGAATCGATCAGATGCCAGTCCTCGTCCATAGGCATGGTAAAGGGATGGTGCATGGCTACGTAACGGTTCTCCTCCTCGGAATACTCCAGAAGGGGGAACTCCGTCACCCACAGGAATTTATAATCATCCTTCTTCAGGAGATCCAGCTGACGGGCCAGTTCCAGGCGCAGATTACCCAGTACGCTCCAGACCACCTCTTTCTTGTCTGCCGCAAACAGGAGCAGATCGCCGGGTTTTCCTTCCATGGCGTCTGCCAGGGCTTTCATCTGTTCCTCCGTCATGAATTTGGCAAAGGAAGATTTGTAAGAGCCGTCCTCCTGAATTGCCACGTAAGCCAGGCCCTTGGCGCCGAAGTCCTTGGCATAAGCCACCAGGGCGTCGATCTTCTTTCTGGGCATGGCTCCCTGACCCTGGGCGTTGATGCCGCGGACCGTCCCGCCGTTCTCCAGAGCGCTCTTAAACACTACAAACTCGCAGTCTTTGACTACCTCGGACACGTCCTTTAACTCCATGCCGAAGCGCAGATCCGGCTTGTCGGAGCCGAAACGGTTCATGGCCTCCTGCCAGGTCATCCGCGGAATGGGCAGGGGAACCTCCACATTCAAAAGCTCCTTGAACAGCCTGTGAAGAAGCCTCTCATTCACATCCAATACGTCGTCCACATCCACAAAGGACATCTCCATGTCGATCTGGGTAAATTCCGGCTGCCGGTCGGCTCTCAGATCCTCGTCCCGGTAACAGCGGGCCAGCTGGAAATACCGGTCGTAACCGGAACACATAAGAAGCTGCTTAAACAGCTGGGGCGACTGAGGCAGGGCATAGAAGGAGCCGGGGTGGACGCGGCTGGGCACCAGATAGTCTCTGGCCCCTTCCGGCGTGCTCTTGATCAGCGTCGGGGTCTCAATCTCCAGGAAGCCTTCCTCCGCCAGAAACTGTCTGGTCAGAATGGCAATCCTGCTTCGGAACATGAGATTTCTCTGGATGTCCGGTCTTCTCAGATCCAGGAAACGGTATTTGAGCCGCAGCTCCTCCTTAGTGCGGGAGTTCTCCTCAATATGGAAGGGCGGCGTCTCGGATTCTGACAGGATCCTCAGGGATTTTGCCCGAACCTCAATGGCGCCGGTAGCCAGATTTTCATTGGCAGCCCCGGAACGCTTTTCCACAACGCCGGTGACGGCGATGACAAACTCGCTTCTCAGCTTCTCCGCCTTGGCAAAGCTTTCGCTTCCGCAGTCGCTTTCTTCAAAGATGATCTGCAGGATGCCGGAACGGTCCCGCAGATCCACAAATATGATTCCGCCTTTATTTCTGCTTTTCTGCACCCAGCCCATGACGGTAACTTCCTGGCCCGCGTTCTCCAGGGAAAGCTCCGTACAGCGGTGGGAGCGCTTTAATCCTAACATTGATTCCGCCATATATATTCTCCTTGTCCCGGCCCAAAGGCCGAAGTATTCCATGCGTCTTCGCCGTCTCCGGCGTTCTCAGGCGCAAATCATTTCAGCGCTTCCCGATAGAACTCCACAAATTCCGTGTAGCCTTCTTTGGTCAGCTGTTCCTTCTGGAATTTCTTATTCTTGTTCATCTGGGACACCAGGACCTGGACGCCCTCTTTCCGCTCGGCCATGGCCTGCTTCATGATCTGGGCAAACCGGCCGCTGTCCATGCCTTTCTCTACCAGATAGGCTTTTCGGGGGACCGTGTCCTGAACCCTGCCGCCCTGTTCCATCAGAATCGTCACGATCCGCTCGAATCCGATGGAGAACCCGCAGGCCGGAGTATCCACGCCGGTGAATTTGCCAATCATCTTATCGTAACGGCCGCCGCCTGCCACGGAAATGCCAAGGCCCTCCATGGACACCTCAAAGATCGTGCCTGTATAGTAGGACATGCCGCGGACCAGGGTCGGGTCAAACTTCAGGCTGAAATCCGTCTCGCTGACCTCTGTCACCGTGTCCATAATATGGGCCAGGCCGTCGGTAACGCTGGCGGGCATCACGTCCGCCAGAATCTCTCCCAGCTTCCGCACGCCTGAGGCGTCGCTGGCAGCGCTGGTGAGAAGTTCCATGTATTTCTTCACGGAAACCTCGTCATGGCCGTTCTCCGTAAGCTCCGCCGCCACGCCGTCATAGCCGATCTTATCCATCTTGTCCAGGGTAATGAACACGGAATCCAGGCTGTCCTCGGCGAAGCCGCAATAGAGAGCCATGCCCCGCAGGATATTCCGGTCATTGATCCGCACCTCGAACTTATTGTCCGGGCAGATCTTCCCCAATGCCGTGGTAGTCGCCAGGATCAGTTCGATCTCCGCCATGGAGGAGGCGTCCCCCAGGATATCGATATCGCACTGGGTAAACTGACGGAAACGTCCTCTCTGGGGCCTGTCCGCCCGCCACACGCTGCCCATCTGCAGCGCCTTGAAGGGCGTCGGCAGCTGCGCCGCGTTGTTGGAATAGTACCGGGCCAGCGGCACCGTCAGATCGTAGCGAAGGCCGGTATCCACCAGGTCGTTCTCCTCGGCGGCGGTCTCCAGGTTCAGCTTCTCGCCTCTCTTTAAAATCTTGAAAATCAGTTTCTCATTATCCCCGCCCTGCTTGCTGGTCAGGTTCTCGATATGCTCCACGCAGGGAGTCTCCATCTGGGTAAATCCAAACCCCCGGTAGGTCTCCTTGATCTGGTTCATCACGAAATCCCTTACCTGCATCTCCGCCGGCAGGATATCCCGCATGCCGGTCACCGGCTTCTTCTTTAATGTCATAAAAATATCTCCGTTTCCTTATACATACGCAGGCGCGCCCGTAAGAGACGCCTCTGTGCTGCACTGCACATACGCAGCGCGGCTCGAAAGCCTGCGGCTTTCTCGCTCACAGGCTATTCTCCGCCTACTTGGACAGTATACTATCATGAGACGAAAATGGCAATCTCTTTTTCATCTCTCCGGCTATTCGCCCTCCAGCCTTTCCAGCCGGTAGACCCCGAATCCAAATCTTGTATTCTTCCCCACCTGGATCAGCTCGCCGGCCAGAATACATTTCATCAGATCCCGGCTGGCTACGCGGATATCAAAATATCCGGTAATTCCATAAAGGTTCATCTTGCTGTCTGTGGAACTGGAATAGCGTCTTATGGATACCGGGTGGGACCTGCCTCCCAGATACGTATAATCTCCCTCTTCAAAGTGATATGGTTCCGGCGGAACACCCTCATAGAGCATAAGCATGTGTACCTTCCGGACAATGGCGTTCAATACGCCCTGTACGGTATCCGAATTCAATTCCTGAATAAACTGTCCATTGTATTTTGAACAAAACGGAGACACCAGACGGAGACGGCAGATCCCCGTCTCCGTATCCAGACGGTGCCGCACATAGTCTTCCAGCATCTCCGTCTTATAGTTCTTCATATACACCCGTTGTCCTGTCAGGATCGGCCTGCCCTGGCGGCTGCGGATCCAGGCGATCTCGAATCTGGCATGATCCTTTCCCAGTCCCTGCAGTCCCAGGGCATGAATCGCGTTGATAATCTGGGAAAGATACAGGATCGTATAGCCAAACAGAGTGAGCGTAAAGGTTATCTCATCGCCCGCATTCACTTCTGTCCGCTTATCCAGGCAGGACAATACATAACCCATGCTTTCTTTCGTCACATAATCCGGTACGATCTGGTATTTGGAATACATGATCTTCTGCACGATGCATTCCGGCTGAAAACTGCATTGGCCGCAGTTTCTGTCCTGAATACAATTCTGCTGCAGCAGACACTGTCCCATGCCCCCTCGGATTGCCGAATCCTTATCATAAGGAACCGCCGCCTGCTCCATAAACCGAATTGCAATATGCATCTGTGAAAAACGAACCTTCATTTCTTCCATACCGGATTACCTGCTTTTAGTAACATAAGCCGGAAGCGTCAGATCCTTCTGCGCGGCATCCGGAAGAGAATACCTTGCAGGCTTATTGCCTGGCTTATAATTCGCGCCAAACCACCGGTGGCCGGCGTCCTCATTGCTGTTGGATCGCGAACCCCCGGCAGAGGAGGACATTACGATCGGATAACAGACATCCCTGCCCTTCGTTGTATCCATGCTGACCAGTTTAAGCACCGCGTTTTTAATCCGGAAAGACGCAAACACGTCATCCGCAGGTTCCACAGGTACATCTTCCAGACGGTACCCGTTTTCCGCCAAACGTTCCTGCTGCCTGTCGATCACAATCTTGGCGCTGCCCAGCCCCAGCGGCTTTCCATGTCCGATCTTATGACAGCGGCGACTGTCCGCCGTATTTTCTCCGAGCGTCAGGGTCCAGATCAATTCCTTCAGTTCTGTATCCGTGATCCGGTCATAATATACCTGGAAGAGGAACGTCTCCCCCGCCTTCACCAGCTGCATGGTAGCGTTTCTCTGTGTCCTCGCCGGCCTTTCCGCCCCGGGATCCGCGCCTTTAAATTCACTGTGCCAATAAAATTTTCGACCACGGATCTGGGCATTCTGATCGTATGTAAGCATCTTGGTCGTCTGCCCGCTGCCCGTATAAAATGGAAGGTATGAAATCTTGGGGCCAGCCAGTTCCTGAAGCACCACATCATCCATAAACGCGGTTTTCGCGTCGCCCTGCAGCGTCGCATCGGTAATCCTTATCCTGCTTCCCAGACTGGAATCATCGGACGCCATCCCAAACAGAGCGCACGCTTTACACAGGTACTTTCTGGATGTACAGGGCCTTCTGTAACCGACCAGATCATACATCGTATTCTCATACGCATACCGGCCAATGCTCGCAAATGACAGGTAAGTTCGGCCATTTTCCTTATCCTGCTGATACCAGACAGGAATCACATTTTTGCCCTTCGCTTTCCTGACAGCGCTGTATCCTGTATGACTACGCTTCTGTCTCACATCATTACTCCGGCCATTTTCACTATAGTTTCTGTTAACCGCAGATGAATTGTAGATGCGGAATGTTTCCGCCAGCCCTTCCATCGCCTTGTCCAGATTTTTCACCGGTAAAGGCCGCGTATCGCTTTGGCAGAACACACTTTCATAGCGCTCCTTAGATATATATTCGCCAATGTTACGTTTCAATGCCCTTCCGCGGGCTATCTCCTTTTCTACATACCCCTTTAAAATGCCCTTATTTTTCAAGGCTTTTCGAGGCCATTTTTGCAGATATTTATCAGAATATTCTGGCAAAAACGTTTTTTAAAGGATTTTACGGCTTATTCATAATTTGTTCATAATTCAGCCTTTCCAATTTTATTATAACTCCACATTATTCATTTGTCATCTATAACATTAAAAAATTACCGCCGCCCTTTTATAATAGGAATAGTTAATCCGACGTAGCCATTTGCGAATCACTGCATCCGCTTAAAACCGTCACCCCCTTTATTATAAGCATTCGATTAAGCAGGTTAAGCATCTTCGCCTGCTCCGCTTTCCCCGTCCGACTCATTTCATAAGCCGACTGCAGATAATACCTGCGGCTGCTCTGATTAACTCAAAATCGCCTTCAAGCCGTTTCTTTATCACACAAATCCTTATAGGGCCGGTTACCAAACGCCATTTCAACCATGTGCTCCTCATCCACACCCTGCCGTACCAGATAATCATGAAAAAGATTAAACAAAAGAAATGAGAGTGCTGTGAAGCTGTTCATTTGTGTCGGGTATTATTTGGCAAAATGGATATATTATATAAACATGAGCGGCAGTCCCACGTCCAATGGTGCCGCCAGACGCCATCGGCTTACGCCCCAAAAATATACTTGAAAAAGCTCTCCTATCATCATATAATATACTTAGCTAACCAGACTAGAATAATCAAAGAGGTGTAGGAGGAGGAGGAAATAACATGACCCAGGTCAATATGCTCGAAGCCAAAACAGAGTTATCAAAACTCGTTAAAATGCTGGAAACAAAGCAGGAAGAAATCATTTATCTTGCGAGAAACGGCCATGCGGTAGCTCAGATAACATTAATTCCGCAAAAAGAGGCGGTAAACCGTATCGGCGCAGCCGAAGGAAAGTTTAAGGTTCCGGATGAATTTGATGCATGGGACAAAGAAGTGGAAGAAATGTTTGGAGGAGAG
>CANQRW010000085.1 GCA_947626365.1 uncultured Lachnospiraceae bacterium | reverse complement strand
ACGCACTCCGTGGAATTATTGCCGCCGGTCAGGACATACTTAATACCGTTCTTCGTGGCGTAATTATACAGCGCAGCGAAGATCGCATGATCTTGCGGCAGATCCTGATACGGAACCTGCGACTTGAAGAATGCCAGCTGCAGGTCCCTCATCTCATTCCAGTTTACAATCTCCGTGTACAGCGGCAGTCCCAGACCCTTCGTGATCTTCTCGATATTGTTTACTGCCACGTTCAAGTTCCAGCCGGTGTCACAGCCGAACAGCAGCGGCCGCAGCCCCAATACCCTGACCGCGTAATATGCCAGGTAAGAACTGTCCACTCCCCCGCTGAGTCCGATGATGCAGTCGTATTTCTTTCCCTGACCATCCTTCTTGATCTTTGCAACAATCTTCTCTAGCTCTTTCTGTCCCTGTTCATCTGGGTGCCAGTTGGGCAGGATATTCTCATAATAATTGTGGCAGTGGTCGCACATGCCCTTCTCATCAAACCGGATCTTCGAATCCGTCGTATCCATCACGCAGTTGCTGCACCGCTGGTATTCCCTTTGCTGCACGGAATGTTCCTCCATCATTCTTTCCTCCACACCATCTTATCCACAATCCCCGCATAGCTCTGGATCAGCCTCACTACCTTCATACTCACATTCTCATCCGCATAATCCAGTACACTGGCCGCCAGATCCCCGTTATCCTTCATCTGCACCGCCAGATCCACAGCCTGTAGCACCTGCTTCGTGGTGATGCTCCCCAGAATAAAGTTTCCTTTATCCAAAGCCTCCGGCCGCTCCGTCGATGTTCTCACACACACCGCCGCAAACGGCATCCCTTTGGTATTGAAATATGCCGACTCCTCCGGCAGCGTCCCGCTGTCGGACACTACACAGAAGGCATTCAGCTGCAGGTGGTTGTAATCCGTGAAGCTGAACGGCTGCAGGCTCCTAACTAACGGATGGAACTGGAAATGTCTCGCCTCGATGAACTTCCTGCTCCTCGGATGGGTACTGTAGATCACAGGCTTCTGATAGGTCTCTGCCATGGCGTTCACCGCGTTCATCAGGGCCATGAAGCTCTTCTCGTTGTCAATATTTTCTTCCCGGTGGGCAGACAGAAGGATATAGCCGTCCTTTTTAAGCCCCAGACGCTCCAGCACATCGCTTTCGAGGATCCGGTCCAGATGGGCGCTTAAAACCTCTGCCATCGGGGATCCGGTCACGTAGGTCCTCTCCTTCGGGCGTCCCTCCGCGTTCAGGTATCTCCTGGCGTGCTCACTGTAACACAGGTTCACATCCGCGATGTGGTCCACGATCCTCCGGTTGGTTTCTTCCGGAAGGTTCTCATCAAAGCACCGGTTCCCGGCTTCCATGTGGAAGACCGGAATCTTGAGACGCTTGGCCGGGATCGCGGACAGGGCCGAATTGGTGTCCCCAAGAATCAGCACCGCATCCGGCTTCCATGCCAGCATTTCCTGATAACTCTTCGCGATGATATTGCCGATGGTCTCACCCAGGTCTTTCCCCACCGCAGCCAGATAGACATCCGGGTTCCTTAGTCCTAAGTCTTCGAAGAAAAGCTGATTCAGCGTGTAGTCATAGTTCTGCCCTGTATGAATCAGCCTGTGGTCAAAGTATGTATCGCATTTCTTAATGACTTCCGACAGCCGTATGATCTCCGGTCGCGTACCCAGGACTGTCATCAGTTTCAATTTCTCCATGGATTCTTTTCTCTCCCTGTCCGGCGTATCGGCTGCAGCCGGCCGCATATTTCCTATTCCTGTGCCCTGTTCACCCGCAGCGAGTATGTATCCGGCTTCTTCGGGTCAAAGCACTCATTGCACCACATGAACGTCACCAAATCCGTATCACCCTCATTGATGATGTTATGGGTGTACCCACAGGGGATATCCACCACTTCCAGTTTCTCCCCGGACACATGGTAACTATATATCTCCCCCGAATCCGGTTTCCGGAACTGGATCAGTGCCTTTCCGCTCACCACCAGAAATTTCTCATTCTTTGTGTCATGCCAGTGGTTCCCCTTCTCGATTCCCGGCTTCGAGATGTTCACCGAGAACTGTCCCCGGTCTGACGTCCTCAGAATCTCCGTGAAGGATCCCCTCTGGTCTGTATGCATATTCAATGGATATGCAAATGCATCTTCCGGCAGATAGCTTAGATAAGTGCTGTACAACTTCCTGCTGAAGCTCCCTTCTGTCATGTCCGGCACTTGCAGTGTGTTTCTTGAATCGCGGAATGACTCCAGCAGATCCACAATCTCCCCTAATGTCGTCTCATGAACCGGTTTCACACAGCAGCGTCCGTCATCCATACCGTTTTCTCTGCCATCTAAGGCACGTACCAGTTCATCCACCACATCATCGATATAGACAAGTCTCAGCTTTGTATCCCGTCCATTCACATGCAGCGGCAGGCCACGGGCCGTATTATAGCAGAACGTGGCCACAGCGCTGTTATAGTTTGGACGGCACCATTTCCCGAATACATTTGGAAAACGGTATATGAGTACCTTCGCACCGGTTCTCCTGCCGTATTCCATCAGCAGTTCTTCGCCCGCCAGCTTGCTCTTTCCATAGGGGTTATCCAGTTCCGCCTGCATCGAAGATGACAGCATTATAGGACATCGGTTATGGTTTTTCTCCAACAGTCTCAAGAGTTCCGATGTAAATCCGAAGTTCCCCTCCTGAAACTCCTCCACCCTCTCCGGGCGGTTGACGCCCGCCAGGTGGAATACAAAATCACAGCCCCGGCAGAAATCTTCCAGACTTCCTTCGGGACTGTCCTTATCATATTCATAGATATCCGCAGCTCCGATGTTCCTGAGCCGTTCCGTCAGATTCCGTCCGATAAATCCTTTTGCGCCTGTTACCAGTATCTTCATTCCTTTTCTCCGTCAGCTTTTCATACATCCCTGCAAATTTGAGCAATCACTATTACGGACAGTTTCCCATGTCCGGGCATGCTCTCTGGCAAGTTCTTACATCTTTTTCTTTCCCATTCAGGCGGAATAGGAATACCGTACGGTCTCTCCGGCTTCTTTCATCTTCGCCAGTTCTTCCTGTACATAATCTGTCGTCAATATCTTCCGCACCACACCGTCCACATCCAGACGGTTTGTATTATGGCTGGTGTACGCCTCATCCGCCATCGTATGTACCTGTCCTTTGACAAAGAACCGGTCATAGTTCAGATCCCGTCCATCCGCCGCGATCCGGAAATATTTCCCCATATCCTCGCTGCGCAGACGCTCCTCACGGGTCATCAGCGTCTCATACAGCTTCTCCCCATGCCGTGTCCCGATGATCTTCACTTCTGTTTCGCCGAATACCTTCTGCACCGCCCTTGCCAGGTCGCCGATTGTAGAGGCATCTGCCTTCTGGATGAACAAATCCCCAGGCTGGGCGTGCTCCATGGCGAACCGGACCAGTTCCACCGCCTCGTTCAGATTCATTAGGAAACGCGTCATGTTGGGATCCGTGATCGTGATGGGTCGGCCAGATCTGATCTGGTCGATAAACAGCGGGATCACGGATCCACGGCTGCACATGACATTACCGTACCGAGTGCAGCAGATCACAGTACCGCCCCTCTCGGCCGCCACCCTGGCGTTAGCCGATATGACGTGCTCCATCATCGCCTTGGATATGCCCATAGCATTGATCGGATAAGCTGCCTTATCCGTGGACAGGCAGACCACCCGCTTCACACCGCAGTCGATAGCGGCATGGAGCATGTTGTTGGTGCCCTCCACGTTCGTACGGACCGCCTCCATCGGGAAAAACTCGCAGCTTGGCACTTGCTTGAGAGCTGCCGCATGGAAGATATAATCGACTCCCGGCATGGCATCGTAGAGGGACTGGATATTGCGTACGTCCCCCACATAGAATTTCACTTTTTCAGCATAATCCGGATACTGGGCCTGAAGTTCATGCCGCATATCATCCTGCTTCTTCTCATCTCTTGAGAAGATTCGGATCTGTCCGATATCTGTAGTCAAAAAATGCTTCAGCACCGTATGGCCGAAGCTTCCCGTTCCTCCCGTGATCATTAAGGTTTTGTTTTCAAATACTGACATCCTTCTATCTCCCGTCTTCTGTATTTTCCTTACCCGATTGTCTGTCCCATTCTATTAACAGCCAGGGCTTTCATGTCCTTATCCTTTACGGTCTTTGGATGGCGTTCCGCCCCTGGTTCTTCTCTGTTCCTGCCCATATTTATGATTTCATTCTCCAGTCTCTGCATAAAAATATCCCTGCGGAAATTTCTGCGAAAATATTCTCGTCCCGCCTCCCCGCAGCCTGCGTATTTTTCAGAGTTAATGATAAAATCTCTCATCGCGTCAGCAAGTCTGTCCGTATCTCCTGCCGCCACGCAGACTCCACAGCCTGATTCTTCGATTACCTTTGCGGCGGAACCGTTGATCATCCCGATGACCGGCTTCCCCGCCGCCATATATCCCTGCATCTTCGCAGGCAGCGTATATCCAATCTGGTTTTCCGCTGTCAGGGATAAAAGGCAGGCATCCGCCAGACGATAGAACTCCGGCATCTCCTCCACCGGACGTCGGCCGTAGAACATTACGATGTCTCCCAGTCCCTTCTCTTTCACAGCCTCTTTCAGTTTCCCCAGGCAGGAGCCGTCCCCGACAAAATGCACCATAAATCCAGGAACATCCCTGATCTTCTCCACTGCTTTGACCACCGACAGCAGATCCTGCGCATACCCCAGATTCCCCATAAACACGAAATCCACCGTATCACCCGCAGGTGTGAAATCCTCTTCCAGATACGACTCATCCGCGAACGCCGGCAGATATTCCAGCCTGTCCCGGTCCAGTCCATGGGTCTGCACCAGATAATCCACAAAACTCGGTGACTGGCACAGCACCCTGTCCGCCGATGAATAGACATATCTGCTGACCCGTTTCATGACACGGAACAGCAGGTTCCTCTCGCTTTTTATGTACACCTTCAAAGATTCCGGCCACTGGTCACAGCAATACAGAAGCACAGGGATCTTGTGCTGCCTGGCATATTTTAAGCCAGGCAGCGCCATGAGGATAGGCGACAGTTGGTAGATAAAGACCAGGTCATACTCCTCCTTCAGCCTCCCAACCTTATATAATGCTGACAGCATAAAACTCACGTAATTGGCCGCCAGCCAGGAGATCCCTTTTCTCCGCCCGATCTCGAAACTTCTCAGGATATGGACGCCGTTGATCCATTCATCCCGATGACCATGCTTATATTCTTCCGGCACAACCCCCAGCGGGTAATTCGGCAGCCCTGCCAATACGGTAACCTCGAACCCATCCGCTGCCAGCTGCTCCGCTATGGGCGTGATCTGGAAATTCTCCGGATAGTAATGCTGGCATACGATCAATATCTTCCTTCCCGTATCTACGCCCTTCTTATGATCTTCTGATAATCCCATATGTTCTGTCCCCAGTTCATTCTCAGTGTGGCTTACTCCGGTTCCCGTGCTGCGCTCTCCTGCGCGATCCCCGCGCTCACTTCCTCCTCAAACCCCTCCGTGCTCTCCTTCATGAACAGCACCTTGATGGTCTTCAGGATGATCTCAATATCCAACAGCACCGAATAATTCTGTATGTACATCAAGTCCAGCTTCAGCTTGTCGTAAGCCGTGGTATTATACTTTCCGTACACCTGGGCGTAACCTGTCAGTCCGCCTTTCACCTTCATCCGGTAGCCGAACTCCGGGATCTCCTTCGAGTACAGCTCCACATGCTCCACCCTCTCCGGTCGCGGGCCTACGATACTCATATCTCCCTTCAGGATATTGAACAACTGGGGAAGCTCGTCGATCCGCGTCGCGCGGATGATACGCCCCACCGGCGTGATCCGCGGATCCCCGTCCGTCGCCGGGATGGAATGCCCCTCCTTCTCCGCGTCCACGATCATGCTCCGGAACTTGCAGATGGAGAACACCCTCCCGTCCTTCGTACACCGATCCTGCCGGAAGAACACTGGCCCCCCGTCATACGCCTTAATCGCCGCTGCTGTAAGAATGAACACCGGTGACAGGATCACCAGCGCCGCCAGCGACAGCACGATGTCCATCGATCTCTTGACCACCCTTTGGTCAAAGGAAAGCCCCGCGTTCCGGGACAATAAAAGGGGCGTGTCGAACATATGCATGCTCTCCGCGCTCCTCAGTAAGATATCCGATATCTTGGGTGTTGTATAGGTCCTTACGGACTTCCCGTAACAGTATTTCAGGATCACATTCCTTACATGGGATGGGATGTCGCAGATAACCACTCCCTCATACTGCCCGATCTTTTGCTTAATCTCTTCCAGCTCGTCCTGAACTCTGCCGGCAGTAACTCTTTCCTGGTCTGTTCTATCGGTATTGTTCCCGACAGATCCCATCCCTCTGGTTTCTGCTTTCTGAACTTCACCGCTCCAGGCCTTATCAGCGCTGATATGTACCACTTCCCCCACCACGAACCTGTCGTTCCGGGTGTTCATCTTTCCCATCAGGCTGGCTACCGGATGTTCCCCATAGATCAAAAGGACCCGCCTGGGCGGGTACAGCATCCGGTATAACCTGGTACTGATTGGACTCCAGATACAGACCGCGAGGAACTCCGCGCCGGTCATGACCAGCATGGGCCCTGCGTTCTGAAAATGTTTGGTCAGCAGCGTGATCTGCAGGTAGATCATAAAGTTGGCGCATACGGTTGCCAGGGACTGGGAGTAGATCATGTTCCTGGTCCTCTGGTAGCCGACCCTGAGCCCGCCGTATATGATGTTGAAGATGACCAGCAGAAGTCCGTACACCGCCACCATCAGCCAGTGGCCGGTGCGGTTATATGGAACTTCCATCTGCTGATTGTAATAGTGGAGCCATACATACCAGTAGAATCCCATCTGGACGGACAGTATGACCACCCCAAAGAGGAATTTGACGATCCGTTTGTAAGGCTCGTAAATTCCCCTGTTAAAACATCTGTTCATTTTCTATTCCTTAATCGTATTCCTTAATCGTCATCTTTCGAGTATGTCAATTTCCTTTATCGGCACCTTCACCGGCATATCCTGACCAAACAGCCGTATACCGACCTCAACAGTACCCTTTTTCACCTTCCAGACCATGCCTGTCATACCTGCTAAAGGGCCGGAAGATACGATAATCCGGTCGCCGGCAAGCAAATGCTCCTGCTCCTCTTCCGCCGATTTTCCGATAAATTCTCTCACCTGATACCTTGGCGGCACCGTCACAGGCGCTTCCACCTTGCCATACGCAATCTCCTGCTGAATGTCTTCCGTCAGGATAATCCCCAGACATACCTGTTTCTCTATACCCAGAAGATGCACGCGGACCAGCGCAAAACGTTTCTTATACTGCCACCTGATTACCTGATTTTCCAGAGACTCCAAAGGGCCCGTAATCCGGCGGATATGTCCCCGGAAATCCTTTTCCACGAAAGACAGCCGAATGACATGATTTTCATCAATCAGCCTTTGGAAAAAGATTTCTTCCTCCTGCTCCAGCGGCAGAAATGTAAACATTCCGTCAGACATCAGCCGCGACATGGCAGGCACATTTTTCAGCTGCCGGTACACTTCGTCAGGATTCTCCGCGATGATGAACACATACCCGGGAAACAGCCGCTCCACGTGGATCCGGCTTGTCTGCTGCTGCCTCCATATGCGCTCGTAATAAGGTACAAAGCAGTCCGCATAATCGTTCCGGTTCAAAACCCTGCGTATCATCCGAACCAGATTTTCCTCATGTCCGGTCATCGTCTGTATCACGTACCACATGCGAAACCATTCCTCCCGCAGACAGATTTCCATCGGATTCTTCTTTTTGCAGAAATCGCTCCCAGCATGAATCCGGCGGATTTGCCCATAAATAATGCCCCATCCGGCAGGATGGAGCACGATGACCGCTTACGCGGCTGTATGTCTATAGGAAAATGGGTAAGCTTCGCCATTTCGCAGTCTACCTGAAAGAAACACATCTCTTTCGTGTTTCACAGGTACTCCGAATTGTGCGTTCCGCATAATCTGCGACCGGTATGACCCCTTTCCAAACAAGCGTAGCCATCAAACTCCCGCTGCCAGTCAGGTTTTAAATCCATATAAGGATACCATATTCCAACCTATAATTCAAGCTGTTTATATTATGAAAAGCTTAATTATTTGTTGGCAGAAATGTCATTTTTTATTTAATGTCTTTCCCTCTTTTCGCTGCTGTCACGCACAGAAGCGTCCACATGATCGGCGTCGCAATGGGCTGGTTGATGTTCACAGACGCCTGCACTCCGTAGCACAGCACCGCAAACAGGCAGCCTACAGCTATAGGATTGTCGAGTTTCTTCTTTACCGTGTTCCAGGTCAGCATCCCTATGATTCCCAGATATGCGCCCAATCCCAGCGGCCCCACCGTAACCAGATACTGCAGGTATTCATTGTGCACGGAATCGAACAATTCATTGTATTTGCCGGTCATTTCCGCGTAATTGTTAAAATATGTCACCAGTGAAAATGTATCCGGCCCGTATCCGAATATCTTCTGCGCCAGCGGGAACTGCTTGTAATTTTCCACAGCAATCCTCCAGGCAAAGCCCCGGTGGGTCCCCCAGTTATCATTGAACAGCAGATATTTCTCAAATCCGGCGTATTTCTCCACATGCCCCGCCACATTGACGTCATAAAGCACCCAGATCACCACACAGGCCGTCACCGCTATGACCGCCCACCAGACATACACCAGCGGATAGAATCGGCGGGGCCCGGCCTGTTTCGCTGGGTCATTTCTCTGCGCTTGATTCTTCTGCTGTCCCTCCGGCTTCTCCTGCGTCGCTTCGCTCAGTTTCGCTGCAGGCTTCTCCTGTGTTATTTTGCTCAGTTTCTCCGCGGGCTTCCCCTGCGTTGCTTCGCTCAGTTTCCCTGCCGGCGCCTCGTTCTCCTTTTGTTTCTGACCTTTCCTGTCTCCTAGCATCTCTGTCACGAACAAAACCAAAGCCAGAATCCACAGGCCCACTGTGAAATGAGGCAGCTTACTGAAGCCTGAAATCGTGACAAACAGGCTTCGTATGGGAATCACAGTCCCCTCAAACACTTTCTGCTCAATTCCAATCCCATACACCACCGTAAAGAACATGGCCAAAAGCGTCACATATTTTCGGACTCCTCTCCGGTCCCGGAAAAGGTAAAGCGGCAGAAAGCCAAACAATGTCGCCAGAGACAGGTACGCATTGTCGCTCTCCCCGATGATCAGCGCCGCAAAAGAAATCAGCGTCAGCGCCCCATACCAGATATTCCTCACAATTCCCTTTCCTGAGGCAAAAAGCACCGCGGCCACCGCCATTACCATAGCCACGCAAGCCGTATATGTGTTGATATTGCCAATTGTGGAAGTAAAGGAATCTCTCTGCGTATCAATCATGTCCACCTTGAATCCCAGCAAATCCATATTAAATGAATCCGTGATTCCAAACAGGCACATCAATATCCCCGCGATCAGAAATGCCTGCATGTGCCAGCTTCTCTGATGATAAAACCGGGTGGAGCAAAAATAATACGCCGCATATATCAACAGCAGAAACGCTCCCGTATAGCGTCCCTCATTCCCCCAGAAGGCCTCCCATTTGAACGGGGACAATGCAGTGGAAATAAGCGCTATGGCGGTAAACGCCAGCACCATTAAATCCGTCCCGTCAAAGATTTCCTGAAACTTTTTCCCTTTCAATCCGGCCAGCTGCTTCCGCTGCGTCACCAGAACTCCGCACAGACACAGCACCACATACCCTATGGCACACACACAATAAAACCGATATTTGGTTATAAGAATATCGTAATAATAATCGTGATAATACAGCTGCATTCCAACCAGTATAATAACCACTGATATGCTGGTCAGAATCCCCAGGAAGGACCATCTCTCCGATTTCTCCGAAATCAGCTTCCCCTGTACAGCCTTCCCCTGCCCAGCTGCAGACCTATTGCCACTAATATTCTTCCTGCTGTCACCAGTATTCCTCTTGCTGACATCCGCATTTTTCTTGTTCGCATCGTGTTTCTTACCCATAATTTCCTCCATCGAACATCATTGAAATTTAGTATATCACAAACTATTCTTTGCCACAACCACCCTTGTCTATAATTTCCATTATAGGAAGTATAATCGAATCGTAATGCAGACCGGGTCCCTGTAAGGGGG
>CANQRW010000084.1 GCA_947626365.1 uncultured Lachnospiraceae bacterium | reverse complement strand
GTCGCTCCCCGCGAGGGGAGCGCGGATTGAAATGTGTCTTTTCAAGAAGAAATGTGTTTGTGTATTCATACTCCATCCCGTATATTCAATTGTTTTATTGCTACGACCATTAGGATGTTCATCAACACTCTTTTCTTAAATTAATAACTCACACTTTCCACATTATTTGGTGTGATGAACCTTGCTATGAATTTTATTTTCGTTTATATCAGAAAAAGTATTTCGTATGACACAGACAGTTAATGTGAACTTCCGCATGAATGCGGATATAAAGAAAGGCATGGAGCAGACCTGCTCTGATTTGGAGATGTCCATGAGTACGGTATTCACCATTTTTGCAAAAAGGTGAGTCGTGAGAGGCGTATTCCGTTTGAGATATCGGCGGATCCTTTCTATTCGAAAAGCAATATATATTATATGGAACGGAAAAAAGGGGAGATTGACGAGGGCAGAGCGCATTTTGCGGAGTATGGCTTGATAGATGTGGGTAGACTAATGCGGTTATCGTAGGGAGGATGAAGCCTGAGAAGATTACCTTTATTGGAAGGAACAGGATAAAAAGACCTTAAAGCGCATCAATATGCCGATAAAGAATATACAGAGAAGTCTGCATGAGCGCATAGGAAAGTCAGAACTGCTAAAAGAAAATGTTTGAAAAACTCAGGCCTGGTAAAGCCATTGAGCAGCGATTTTGGCAGTTGTTTACGACTATTTTTATCGCGCGGATGAAGGATTAACAGTAGCGTTTTTCCTATTTGAATGATATAATGAATGTCAGCGAAGAGAATGAGTCTGCTTGTTCGGCGAACGATGATTGTGAACAGAGGAGAAGACTGACGTGAAGATAAATGAATTCAGGGAAATGATATCCGGCGCGGAGCGCGGCCGGCTGGAGAAAGCGTTTGCGGAGAGTTATAAACATTTCACCAAAAGTCAGAAGGAAGAGATGGATCTGCTTATCCGCGGAATCCTGGAGGGAAAGAGCGAGAAAACGGCCGCGGAGGCCGCGAAGAAAGGGACGCTGGATTTTGAGGCTTTGGAAGGGGAAATCCAATTTTTCCTGGAAAACGCTTACGCCCAGAATTATCTGGTGCCTAACCGGGTCGTTCCCAAGAACCAGAGGTCCAAGTGGAGATTTTTGGTGATGGGATATATAAAAAATCTTGATACCATTTCTCCCGAGCAGCCGGAGTATGCCAGGGCGGTTAAGCTTCTGGGCGATCTGTATCATATGCTGTGCTACGGCTGCGGTTATTATATTTTCTCAACGGACGATCCTTTCCGTTCTGTTTCCTGGAGCCAGCAGGCTTTGTTCGGTCTGTGGGCGAGGAAGGTATTCCAGATGGGATATACGCGGGAAAATATCCGGATGCTGCTCCAAAGCGCTGCATCGTCCCTTCTCAGCCGTGAATCTCTGTCCCAGTTTCAGGAAGAGGAACTGCTTGCACTGCTCAAAACCAGCGATTTGAAATATATGGCCATAGAGGAGGCGAAGAAGCTGGTGGAGGAGAAAGAGGTGAATCTTTATAATTCGAAGAAACAGGATAGTAGAAGTTATTCTTATGGGGAGACGATCAATCATCTGTGCGATATGATTCTGATGACTGCCATCACTTTGGCGGAGCCGGAACTGGCGGTTGAGTATTATTTTTCAACCTGCAGGGAGGCGAATAAAGAGATCGTGCTTTACCGGGCTCTCCGGCTCGTCCGGTGGCTGGGAGACGCCGGCCTCTGGATGGAGGTTTACCGCTATGGACTTGCGAAAAAGATTAAGCCCAGAGAAGAGCTGCGGCGGGAATTCGAAGCACTGCAGGCGGGGGAAGAAATGGAAAAGGGATTTTGGCTTTAGATAATAATGGAGCAGACGCTCTGTTTTATGAAGTGATGTTGAGAACCATATGGGGCCGTGCTGTGCGGCCCCTTCTTTTATGTCAATATGCAAAAATGCGCCAGAGATGCTTTTTTGCATTACGTCAGTATGTAAAAAACACGCCAGTGACGCGTTTTTTGCATGCGCGCAGGGCAGCCGGCCGGATATTTCGGAAAAAAGAACAAGGTTCCGAATAATCTAAATAATCTTTAAAAATTCTTTTTCTTTTTCCAGTTTTTTTAGAGAACCTCCTGTTAGAATCAGACGTAAAAGGAGGACGCAGGTCATGAGAAAAATGAGAATATACAGATTTTTATCCGCGGCTCTTGCCCTGAGCCTGGGCGTATGTCTGCTGTCAGGCTGTAGCGGGGCGCAGGGGGGCGGTTCGGAAAATGGCAGTTCGGGAAAGGACGGTCAGACCGGAACTGTGACCGGTGAAAATGCGGGCGGCCAGCCGGACGGCAGTTTCGGAAGCGGTGAAGGCGCCAGTGAACGTGAAGGCATTCCCATGGGGCGGTATGTGGAGGAGGAGCTTTCTCTGCCGGAGACCGCAGGGCAGCTGTCTTATATAACCATGCTGCGGGGAAGGGACGGAAGGCTGGAGCTATACCTGAGAACGCCCTATGATGAGGGTATTGAGCCGGAAGCCTGGCGCTATATCCGCAATGGTTCAGAGTGGCAGGAGGACGCGGAGTGGCATGACTGGCTGAGCCGGGAGATCGTGGCCGGCGAGGTCAGCGGGATTCCCGAAAAAGTGACGTACGGGCAGGACGGTCATTACTATTTTACAGCCCCGGACGACGATTATGTGTATCATCTCTATCGGGTTTCCGAGGACGGAAGCGTCCTGGATCTGTTTCCGGAGGTGTTCCTGCCGAAGGCGGGAAAGGCTTACGGGCTGATTCCCAGCCAGATTGATGTGGCGGCGGACGGAAAGATTCTGATCCACGATATGGACTATATCTATTGTTATGGAGACGACGGGACGCTTCTGTTTACCATGGATAAAATATCCGCCGTATCGGATACCAGCGTTGGATATATTGAGGGCGAAGAATTTGTCACGATCACTGATAAGGGAGTGACCAGGTACAGTCTGGCTAACGGAGAGAAACTGGAAACCATTTCCTATGATGAAAGTATCGCAGGAGAATATGGCGAGTCCAACGAACTGTTTGGGGACGGAAACGGCGGCATCTACATGGCAAACCGGAAAGGGCTGGTTCATGTGAACCGGGGCGGAAGCCTGTGGGAGCAGATGATTGACGGCAAGCTGAATTCCATGGGCCGGGAAAGTAAACACCTGAGCGTATTTCTGGCAGGCGATGAGAATGATTTTTACGCCTGCTTTACCTCCGGCACTCTTTACGGAATCTCCATCTGCCGCTATACCTACGATCCGGATATGGTCAGCGTGCCTCTTTTCACCCTTACCGTATACAGTCTGCGGGACAACAGCACCATCCGCCAGGCAGCCTCCGTTTTCCAGGAAAGCCATCCGGACGTGCTGGTAGATGTCCGCACGGTGGCGGAACAGAGGGAGGAAATCTCTGAGGAGACCATACGGGCTTTGAATACGGAGATTCTGAACGGAAAAGGAGCCGATGTGCTGGTGCTGGACGGCCTTCCCGCCGATGCTTATGTATCGAAGGGCGTGCTGATGGATTTGCGGGAGGTGTTCTCTCAGATTCAGGAGGAAACGCCCCTTCTGAAAACGGTGGCGGAGGATTTTACGGAGCCGGATGGAGCCGTCTACCAGATGCCGTCCCGGATTACGATTCCCGTGGTTACGGGCCTTCCAGAGGCGGTCCATGCCTGGGAAAGTCTGGAAGGGATCCGTGATTATCAGGGGGAGAAGCCTTTGCAGCATACAAGGACTTATGAAAATCTGCTCCGTCAGATCGCGGTTCTTCATTATCAGGAGCTGTTTGGTACGGAGGGGCTTACTCTCGACCATTCCAGGCTGCTTGTTTATCTGGAGGCGGTGAAGGCTCTCGGGCAGTCCTGCGGGGCCAAGGCGTCCTTTACGGAGGAAGAACAGAACCGCTATCATATCGGCAGCACGGTTTCCTCAGACGGAATTTCCGGTACCGGTCTCTATTTTGACGCGGGACTTGCGGACAGCGGCATGGATAAGATCAGCGAGATCATGGATTTCGGCTATCAGGAGGTAATTCTGGAAAATCATCCGGAAGCAGCAGTTGATTCCATCGGAGGCATCTATTTTCCTGTGGGACTTGTGGGCGTCAATCAGGCGACGGCCAATCCCCAGCTGGCCAGGGAGTTTGTGAAATGTGTCTTTTCTGTGGAGGTTCAGAAAGAAAATCTGAACGACGGGTTCCCGGTAAATCGCGAGGGACTGGACAGTCAGTTTGCTGTAGCCAAGAGCCCCATTACCTTTGGCCTGGGATTTCCGGACTGGGATTATTCCCTCAGCGCCGGATATCCAGGAGAGGAGAGCCGGGCGCGGCTGTCTGCTCTGCTGGACGGCATCTCCCAGCCGGTGATTCCCGATGAGACTTTGATGAAAATGATCGTGGCAGGGGCCATGGATTACTGTGAGGACAGGATATCCGCGGAACAGGCAGCCTCCGCCATCGAGCAGCAGGTACTTCTGTACCAGGCGGAGCGGGGATGAGAACGGCAGGCGGAATCCGAAGGCGGCAGAGCCGTGCCGCCTGGTTTTTCCTGGCTCCAAGCCTTGCGGGAGTGGCGGCATTTAACGCCGTTCCCTTTGCGGATGTGGTCCGCCGCTCATTTCTGGACGCCATGGGAAAATCGTCGGTGGGACTGGACAATTACCGGTCTGTCTGCGGGAACGTGGCTTTTCAGCTGGCGGCGGTCAATACGGCACGATTTCTGGCGGTATGTCTGCCTCTGCTTATGGGAATATCTTTCGGACTGGCCCTTCTGGTGTTCCGCCGGGACGGAAGGGGAAATTTTTACAGAACCAGTCTGGTGCTCCCCATGGTGATTCCCGTGGCGGCCATTGTCCTTGTGTGGAAAATGATCCTCTGCCGGGACGGCCTGCTGAACCAGTTTCTGACCTGGATTTCGCCGCTGGAAGGATGGAGTTTGCTGCCGGGCGGAGGAGTGGGCAGATGGGAGGGCAGATGGGAGACCGACTGGGTAAACGGAATCACCGCCTTTCCAGTGCTGGTGGTCACTTACATATGGAAAAATGCGGGATACGATCTTCTTCTGTGGCTGGCCGGGCTGGCCTCCATTCCGGAGAGTCTGTACGACGCCGCCCGGGTGGATGGGGCAGGAGCCTTTGCCAGGCTCCGCTATATTACGGTCCCAGGGCTGTCCGGTACCTTCGGGCTGGTGCTGATCCTATCGGCGGTCAATTCCTTTCGGGTTTACCGGGAAGCCTACCTTCTGGCCGGTTCCTATCCGGACATGAGTATCTATATGATTCCGCACCTGTTCAGCCACTGGTTCCTGACCCTGGACGTCCAGAATATGTGTACGGCTTCCATGCTGCTGATCGCGGCGGCTCTGTCCGTGGCTGCGGCGGCAGCGGCCGGTCGCAGGGCGTGGAGGAGAGTGACGGGACGGTGAGTGACGGGACGGTGAGTGACGGGACGGCGAGTGACGGGACAGCGAATGGCAGGACGGCGAGTGGCGGGGACGGACGGCAAGGTGAACGATTTGTTGATCGGCGATGCAGGAGACCGATTCATTACCCCGGTTTGAGAGGAGGAGCCTTGATGAAAACAGGATTTGTCCGTTGGAGTTTTGCCCGCTGCCGTAAGAATCTTCGCAGTGCCCTGTGCGGAGCCGTCTGTCTGTTGGTCTGGCTTCCCATTCTCCTTATGCTGGCGGCTTCTTTTATGCCGGAGGACGAGCTTCTTTACCGGTATGCGGAGCCTCTGGGAGCCGGAAGAGAGGCGGTCCGTGCCGCGCTGCTTCCATCATATCCTGCGGTTTCTCCCTATATTGAGCTTTTGTTCCGGTCCCCGGGCTTCTTTGTCATGTTCTGGAACTCCTGTATTCAGGTCATTCCGGCGCTGGCGGGACAGCTTCTGGTGGGAGCTCCGGCGGCCTGGGCCTTCGCCCGGTTTTCATTTCCGGGAAAGAAACAGCTGTTTTTTCTGTATGTGCTGCTGATGGTGCTTCCCTTTCAGGTGACGCAGGTGTCCAACTATCTTGTACTGGACCGTATGGGATTGCTGAACACCCATCTGGCGCTGATTCTTCCCGGCATCTGGTCCGCATTTCCGGTCTTTATCATGACAAAATCTTTTGAAACCATTCCCGACGCCCTTATGGAGGCGGCTTATCTGGACGGCGCGGGGGAGTTTGGAGCCTTTCTCTACGTGGGACTGCCCTCCGGCTATGCGGGGATCGTGACGGCGCTTCTGCTGGGTTTTATCGACAACTGGAACGCCCTGGAGCAGCCGATGGCCTACCTGAAGGATCTGTTTTTGTGGCCATTATCCCTGTATCTGCCTGGGATTGCCCAGGATAAGGCGGCGGTGGCGTTTGCGGCCTGTATGGTGATGATGCTTCCGCCGGTGCTTCTCTATCTGAATGGCCAGAGCGAACTGGAGCAGGGAATCGCCGCGTCGGGGGTAAAAGAGTGAGCTGTGAAGGAGGCGGTTGTTTCATGGAGCGCAAACGCAATTGGAGGCGGATTTTGCTTGTAGGATTCTTTCTGTGCATGCTCGTCTGTACCCTGATATCAAGAATCTGGGACAGTATTTCCGTTCCGAAGGTGCTGACGGTTTTTCCCATGCGGAAAAGTGTGGAGACAATCGTTGACGGAACCGGAATCGTCCGGCAGGTTCAGACTGCCTTCTGCGGCGTTTATCCGGGTATCCGGATCGAATCAGTGGCCGTATCGCCGGGCAGTCAGGTGAAGACCGGCGATGAGCTGTTTCGTTATCAGATGGCGTCTCTGACAGAGAAGAAAAATGATTTGGAAACGGAGCTTCAGAAGGCGCGGCTGAATCTGGAGCGTCTTGACATAGCTTCCGAGGCCTACAATCAGGTGAGCCAGACAGAACTGGCGGCGCGGGAACTTCAGCTGGCACAGCAGGAACTGGCCTGGGGGCAGCAGGATCATGAGACAAAATGGGTGGAACATCTGGCCAATCTGGAGAATTTGAAAAATGATTATGAGAGGAAGAAAGAACTGGCGGAAGATGAGCTTCTGATGCAGCAGGAGCAGCAGATGAACAGTTCTCATGGGGAGCTTCGGTCGGCCAGAGAGTCAAGAGATGAAGAAGTCCAGACGGCAGAGCGGGAGATTGAGGATTTGAAAGCCGAGCTGGATGCGGCGGGAGGCTCGGATTCCGATCTGGAGAAGCAGCTGGCACGCGCCAGAGAGGACCTGGCGGATCTGAAAAAACAGTGGAGCAGCCGTATCAGCGATATGGAGGATGATTATGATATGCTGGAATATCAGAACCGGCGCATACAGAGAGGACAGACCAGCAGTCAGCAGGCGCTGAGGGAAGCCTATGAGGCGGCGGTAAAGCAGGAAGAATCCGCGTGGAAGGCGGAAGAGGAAGCGCTGAAAACTCTTGAAAAAAACGTGGAGGACGCCAGGTGGGATCTGGATGTAGCGGCCCGGCAGGACGAATATGCCAGGCTGACGGCGGAGCAGAAGACGCGGCTTGCCGGGATCGACCGCCGTCTGCAGGAGCTGGATATTGCGTCTCTTGAAAAAGAAATTGGAAAGATAGACATCCTGATCGCGGCGGAAGGTGTGGCGACGGCGGACAGGGACGGCACCGTGATCGATCAGGAGCTGGCGGCAGGCAGGACCGTCACCGGCGAGGAGAGGCTGTCCATTGCCTATGGAAACCGGATGTTTGAGGCGGAATTTGACAAAGAAGGGCAGGAATTGTCCGCAGGCGATCAGCTGAGCATCGGGATTCCAGGCAGCAGCCGCAGCGTGGAGGCGAGGATTGACAGTCTGAACCTGCTGGGCGAGGAGACAGGTACCTTCCAGGCCGATCTGGGAGAACTGGACCTGCCCATCGGCACGGTGACCTCCTATCAGTGTAAAAAGGTGTCGGATATATATCAGAGTGTAATCCCTCTGGAAGCGCTGCGCAAAGATATGATGGGATATTATTGTCTGGCAGTCCGCTCCAGAAGCGCTGTCCTGGGGGAGGAATTCTGGGCGGAACGGGTGGAACTGACGGTTCTTCAGACAGGAGATCAGGAGGCGGCGGTGGAGGGAGCGATTCTGGAATCTGACCGCCTGATTTCCAGAAGCAATCAGATTGTAAACGCCGGAGACCGGGTACGCCCTGTGGAGGATCTGGGACAATGAGAATGCCTGAACTTAGGAGAATCGTGGAAGCCGCGGGAGGCGTGATTCTGGAGTTGGTTTCCATAGCCGGGATTCTGGTTATCCTATGCGGCGGTCTGTGGTATTATTTCTTCTGCGTTCCATACAGAACCTTCACAGACTGCCGGGGGCGTGATATTGATGTGGCGCAGATGAAGATTTGGGAAGAACAGGAAAAAGAAAATTACAGCGATATTCTCTCCATGGCCGGATGGCGCACGGAAAAGATGGAGACTGTATGGTCGGTGAGTACCGGCCGCCGGTCCTTAACCGGCGTCGTCGGCGTCTATGGGGACGCTTCTCTGGTATATCCGGCTAAGATTCTGGCGGGAGACTACGCATTGTCGGTATGGGATGATGGGAATTACGCGCCGGCCCGGAACGATGAAAATCATGAGCTGTCGGCCCGGGAGGGAGGACGGCCGCAGAAGGGCAGGCGGGACTGTGTTCTGACCGGGGAACTTTCCGACGATCTTTTCGGAAGCACCGACACGGCGGGGGAACTGATTCAGACGGAGGATGAGATTCTGGTGGTGCAGGGCGTCATAGACAGGGAAGGGAAATGGCTTTTGAAGCCGGTGTCCGACGGCCCCGTCGAGTATGTATCCTTCCGGATGTCCCGCCGCTATCAGGCGGAAGAAAAGGCGCGCCAGATGACTGGCGTCAGGTGATCGGTGTCAGATGACCGGTATCAGGTGACCGTCGCCAAATGATTAGCGTCAGGTAACTGCCGCTGCGATTACGTCAGTATGCGAGCAGAACGCCAGTGACGATCTGCTCGTATTGTTAAGGTTACCGCTAAGGATTATCGCTAATGATTGCGATTTACCGTTGATTTCTCCTTGCAGAATATTGTATGATATGTGGTAGGGTCATGCAGGGACCGCAGAAAGGAGAATTCTATGAGATTTTACGAACTGAGAAGCGCGGAAGATATCATAAATCTGGTGCGGGAGATAGGATTTCTTCCTTTTTTCATGAATCGTATCCCCGGATTTTCCGTGGAAGAGTGCTGTCCCCGCGAGCTGTGGTTTCCTGATGAAACGGACGGCCCCTGGGAGTGGAAAGGGCCTGTCGCAAGAAGCGGTCAGTGTCTTTACGGGAAGTTTTTCGGAGGCAAGGCGGGGTTTGTAAGCCGGGAATGGATTCCTGATTTTGTTAATTTCCGAAGAGATGGTTATGATTTTGATGCCAGGTATGACGATGGCCTTGCTTCGCGCAAAGATAAAAATGTTTTCGATATGGTTTTTGAGCACGGCGCGCTTCTGTCAAAAGAGCTGAAAAATTTGTGCAATTATCGCAAAGGCGGGAATAAGGGCTTTGATACGGTGATCACCCGGCTTCAGATGCAGACCTATATCAATATCGCGGATTTTGTTTATATGAAGGATAAGCTGGGGCAGACCTACGGCTGGGGTGTGGCTGAATTTTCCACGCCGGAAGCACAGTTCGGCTATGATTTTGTGACCTCATCATACCGAAGGGAGCCGGCCGAGTCCAAAGAGCGCATTGCCGCCCACCTGAAAAAGGTGCTGCCTGACGTAAAAGAGGATCAGTTTTCGAAATTCTTACTGTGAATCGGGATTTGAGGTGGAATAATGGCGTCGAGTAAAGAATATTTAGAATTTATTTTAGGGCAGTTATCCGAATTGGATGAAATAACATATCAGGCTATGAATTACCCTATGAGGGAGCAAAAGAGATGCTGTTGGTAGACGAAGTTGACAACAGGGAATTTTTGAAAGGCTTGTTCAATGCTATGCATGAGGAATTGCCGGCACCAAAACCGAAAAAGAAGAAATAGGCAACTTCTTGTTTGTCAGGGCAAAAAATCGTGGAGTTATGGAGATAAAAGTTTGAAGATTAACATAGATTTCGGACATCCATATTTAGAGGCGTCATTACACAAGTTTCAGAGAGAAAATAGTTTGAAAGCCGCCGCCCGCTGTGCATTTTTAATGGCGTATTATCTTTTCATACCATTGACGCCCCCTGCATCTTTTGAACTAGCAGAGTTTTATATTGACAAAGCATTAGAATGGGATGAAACGCCAGAATATAGCCAATGGAAAAAACTCATAGATAAGGGAAATTGATAAATCGGGATTGTTGGAGGTAATATATGAGAAGGTATTTAATATCTTTCTTTCTGATACTATGTGTTTTGACTGTCGGGGGATGCACTCATAAGATAACGGAGAAAAAAGATACCGCTCGATTTTATGGAGGAAAATCAGTGCAGACCGATGTCGATACTGCAAATCTGAATGAAAAGGATATTTCGGGAGAGGAGGCGGTTAAGCCTTCTGCAGATGAGCTTACAATGGAAATTGTTTTGCAGCGGTTTGAAGACGGGACTCTCGGAGAAATGGATTATACCTTTTATGGCAATGGAGAACGCGAAGAATTTACAGATGCCGGCAATGTCTATATTCATTTTCCCCAGATACCGTACGAAGGTGAGGAATATGACATAGGCGTGTCGTGTGTGACGGATGAAAACAATGTGGAATACATTGACGGCATATATTTGACCAGACTGTCAGATAAAGAGATGTGTCTGATCTATACAAGCGACGAACGCTACCAGACGGTTGACGATTTGGAAGG
>CANQRW010000083.1 GCA_947626365.1 uncultured Lachnospiraceae bacterium | reverse complement strand
GACGCTATTTTATGGGCTAAAGTTATTGGTTTTTCAAGGTGCGAGCCCCATTTTTAATATGGGAAGTTTGAGTTATTTATATAATAGGCTGCTGCCGCGAACAGGTTCATCATAGCGGCTGTTTCGGTAAAATAGAAGGCTGCCGCTTTTGTTTCGTCGAACAGCACGAAATGCGTCTGCAGGAACAGATAATCTGTCATGTGCTGCGTAATGAATGTGTAAACACCATACGCAGACAGAACGACAGCAATGACTCGTAATGTCCATGTTCTTGCGGCGCTTTTTTGGGAAAGGTGAAACATCTTTCTGAAAAGCGAGAAAAACTGCTCCATGTGCATCCCAAGGTGAGCCGACATGAGAATCAGCCCCCAATGGGAGGCAAATAGGTGGAGCTGCCTTGCAATCATCATTCCGCCGTTTATGTGCAGAAATCGGAAAACAAATCCCGACATCATGATCCCGCTGACAAAGAGTGCAGTCATGTCCAGCAGGAGCAGCAGATCAAGCGCTGTGCCAAAGGCGCGGGATGGGGTGTACTTCCCCCTGACAAAACTTTTCCACCAGCCCAGATTCAGAAGATGGTGCATAAGGAACAGCACCAGCATAACGGTGCCAAGCCATTCATGGATTTCCTGCCCGATAAGTATCTCCGCCATCAAAAGCGGCAGAAGAGCGATCATAGCAAGGTCAACAATTCGTTTTATGATCTGTTTTGACTGCGTCATCGTGTTCTCCTTTTCTGCCGCCCTGCTGACTTCCCGAATCCCTCATCAAGCGGCTGTATGGGGAAACGCCCTGTGCCGGGTCTGCCGGCACAGGTATTTCAGATCATTTTTGTTTAGCTGATTTCAAGCCCGTTTGCCCACTCCATCACTTCATCGGAGTTGGCCCCGGCAGAAAAGCGGTGGCCGGTGAGCCAGACTGCACCGCTTGCGGCAGACCGAAGCGCTGAATCGCTGTTTCCGAAGCCGCTGCTGGCGGAGGTGCAGAACGCGGCCAGCGTCTTGCCGGAGAAATCATAGCTCTCGATAAACGTACTCATGATCCGCGGCGCTTCGCCCCACCAGATGGGATAGCCGATGAACACGACATCGTACTGCGCCATATTCTCTACCGAGCCGGAGATGGCGGGGCGGGCGCTTGGGTCGTCCATTTCCACAGAAGAACGGCTGCCCGAATTGCCGTAGTCCAAATCCGCGTCCGTATAGGGCTGCTCCGGCGTGATCTCATAGAGGTCAGCGCCAAGCCCATCCGCCAGTTTTTGCGCCACGCCCTCGGTGTTATTTGTGGCAGAAAAATAAGCTACAAGGATTTTGCTGCCCGTCGGCTCCTGAGACTCTTTCGGGCTGCCCGCCGGCTCTTGATTCGGCTCAGCAGAAGTGCTGTCTGCCGCCCCGTTCATCGTTTCACTGGGCTGCAGGCTTTCGGTTTCCGTTTCAGAGGGTGTCCCGGCCGGTTCATTTCCGCTGGCGCAAGCCGCGAAGGACAGGACCATGAGAACCGCCAGTAAAATCGTTACGCTTTTTTTCATTTTCATTTAACCTCCGTACTGCTTTTTCACCTAAAAGTTTTATTCATTACAATATTTTTTAATTTTTTCCGAGCTCATGTATCCATCAAGGCCGGTCTCCTTATTTTTCCGGTGCTTTTTTGAAAGACAGGCATTTTCCGATCACTTCACCGGTTTTCAGGTACTGATAGGTAGGGAACTCAAACAGCACCGGCTTCAGAGTCTCATAATCGATTTTGCCTTTTTCATTCAGATGTTCTTCAGCTACATAGGTATTGTCGATGGTGCAGATGAAGCTCTCAAAATTCGGCGTGTTATAGACATCCACGACGCTGCACTCGATTGTCAAAGGAGATTTGCGGATAACCGGCGCGCCCGCGTCTCCAAGGTCATATTCAAACACAGCGGACTTATCCGCTTTTGCCCCGCTGACCGATCCCACATAGTCGGCCTCCGGCAGCATGGCCTCATCCACAAGGTTGATGGAGAGTTTTTTCGTCCCCTTAACGCACCCATTGATAAAGTGGGGAGCGGCGAGGCTGACCAGCACCCGGTCATGCCCGATAATACCGATATGGGCCACCAACGTCCATGTAGGTTTCTCACCGTTCATAGCGCCGATTACCGTCACCGGTGTGGGATAAAGCGCCAGTAATGATCCAACATTTTTCTTCATGATTATAAACCTCCTGACTTGTATATATATATTGACACCGTGTCAGTATAGTTAATATAACACTATCTTGACACGGTGTCAATATGCTCTTGAAATAAAATTCAATTCTTTGCTTTTCGGAAAAGCTGCTCCACGTTATTGAATTGTCTTGGCCGCTTCCGGATGCTTTTGGGCATAGACGATCAGCGCGATGATCGGAATAGCGGTAATAAACGCCGCGAACCATATTTCGCCCTGAAGCCCGATCATATCCATAAGCCAGCCGAAGAACAGAGGCATTACCAATGACGATAGCGATATATAAATCGCGTACGCGAACTGCTGTCCGCTGGATTTCAGATTGTCCGGTATCTCCCTGTCAATGATATATTTGATTGAAACCATAATGCACGGATAAGTAAATAACTGCAAACAGGAAATATACACCAGCTGTATCTGCGATGTACAAAGCGCGGTCAGAATCAGACGTAGGACATGTACAGCCAAAGCAAAAATCATCATTTTGATGGCGCCGAATTTTTTCACGAGTGAACTTCCAAGGAAAAACAGAGGCAACTCGCAGAATGCCGCGATGCTCGCCTTCAGGCTGGTATAGGTCGGTGCGGTGTCCAGACCCAGAGCGTTCATTTTCTGCGCGGAACAGAAGATTTCCCCTACGACCATGGAAAAAGCGAGAAACATACAAAATACCAGGATTACATAATTGGGATTTTTGACCAGACCTCCCACATCCGAGAGCTTCAGCTCTTCTCCGTTGGCCGTTTTTGCTTTTTGCGCGTCCGGAGTTAAGAGTTCAAAAATCGAGTTGAGAACCGCTGTCCCTACGAAACAAAAGGCTATGGAGTGATAACCCCAGCGGTTAACGATCATTGCGACAAGAACGCTGCCGATAATATAGCCGATGGATCCAAAGGCGCGGATCACTCCGTAATTGTTTTTACAGACTTCATTTTCCTCCAGCGCCCAGCTGTCCAGCATTCCTTCGATATTCATGAACATTGCGTCCCATAACGCGCCAAAGATCACCATGAGCCCGAAAATGCTGCCGGATTGCGTGTAGAAGAACCATGTACTGATGATCATAATAATATTTCCGATCAGTACAAATTTTTTAATGCTCGCGAACCGGTCGCATAAAAACCCAAACGCGAACTGCAGGACGAGTCCCAGCACGGCGCCGGACGTCATGACCATTCCCTGCTGTGTCGCGGAAAATCCCAGGCTGGCCATATACTGATACGCCAGAACATAGGGCAGCGCCAGGCTCAGATAGGTCAGGCCAAATACGATCATCATTTGTATCATGGATTTTTTGCTCGTTGCCTTCATTATTATTTTCACCCCTTCAGCTATTTAAAAGAAATGACGGTTTTGATGGAGATATTTTCATCGTTTGCCGTATTTAACGCCTTTTCCATATCTTCAATGGCAAACCGGTTGGTGACGAGATTGGAAAAATCCTCTTTTGTATTTTGAAGGATTTCGATTACTTCGGCAATTTCCGACGGCAAAAATCCCTGGCTGCCCTGAATTGTCATCTCATAGAAGGTAAGGCTCTGCAGATCCAGAGCTCTTGGCGCGTGGTGCATGGAGACTACCACGATATTCGCGCCTCTTTTGGCGTTGTTCATAATGGTATTCATGACGGGACCGGCTCCGGTGGCCTCAACGTACCCGTCCACATCCAGTTTGTCATCGCAGAAATGTGTGCATTTTCCAAAGGGCACGCCCTTGATTACGCCAAACTCTTCCCGGATCTTCTTCTCCACATCCTCTTTCGAGGAGTTGCAGGTAAGGATACCGAATTTTTTAGCCGCCTCCAGCCGGAAGTCTGTCATGTTGGCCAGCAGCACCTTTGCTCCCATAAATTTCAAAAATATGGCTGTCGAAAGGCCGATGATCCCGGCGCCGAAGACGACGACCTTCGCGTCCTTTGGCGGGTTCAGTTTTTTGGCGGCATGATATCCTACGCATAACGGCTCGATCAGGACCGCCGTTTCATCGGACAGACCGTCGATCTTGAAGACATTAACGTTTAATTCCGCGTTTTGAACAAGGAAATATTCTCCGAACCCGCCTGTGATGATGCTCGGAAAACCCGTTCGCCCGCATGAATCCCGCTGACATTTTTTCCGACCTCAGCCACTTCGCACACCGGCTCGTGCCCCCAGTCGCAGTCTTCCCAGAAGAAATCGCTCCCGTGAAAGTACCCCGCGATGTCGGAACCGCAGATTCCGCAATAGATCGTTTTGCACAAGACGTCGTTTTCTCCGCATGTTGGAACCGGCGCTTCCATTAACTTCTGGCTTTTCACGCCCATATATCGGCTGCTTTTCATATGTTTTCCCTCCATTGATTAGATTTAATTAAACACGCATGTGTGTTTAATATAATATCACATTATAAATTAAAGTCAAGATATTTAAAAGAAAATTTTAAAACAAATATGTTTTATTATTTTCGATAGAAGTAAAAACACTTGACTTACAAACGAATAAGTTGTACGATAAATTAACTTGATAGGAAACGATAGGGGGAAAGCCATGCGAACCACAAAGGATGTTACCGAAGCTCAGCGAATTTCCATTTTGCAGACGGCATACGAACTGTTTGCCGAAAAAGGGTATGCCGCGACAAATATAAAGGATATCGCGGACGCCGCGGGAATCTCTCGAACGCCCATATATTATCATTTCAGAGATAAAGCCAATCTGTTCATGTGCGTGTATTTGTATTGGACCCAGAGGATTTACCAGGATTATTGTACGATTTACACAAGCAATGAAAGCATTTTTGAAATATTCCGCAAGGATTATGAATATAGTCTGCGCGAAGTTGGGAAAAAGGCGTATTTGATCGAGCGGGATCTGATCCTTTATAAAGACGAAGCGCCGGAAGCCTATCTGGAAAGTAAAATATTTACGCAAAAATTAACGGAATTGGAAATCCGGGCAGTCCAGCGGGCCATCGACCGCGGTGAATTGAAGAAAGACACGGACGCCAGAATCGTCGTCGGCATGCACTTTGTCTTTTATTATGGTCTGGAGCATGCGCTTTCGCTTTCTTATGATATGTGGAGCGAGGAAGAGTATCAAAAGATGATTGACGAGTCGATAGAGGCCATAAAAAGAAAATATAAAGCGTAAGTTCAGGGGCTGCTGCGGAATACTGCAGTGAATGTTTTCACTGTAATATTTCTGCGACAGCCCCTGAACGCATATCAAATGAAGCACTGCATCCTTCTGATATCCTATATAACCTTCAGGCTGCGCCATCTGCCTCCCCGATAACGGAGCAGATCCAGCGCGGCCTTTACTGTCCAGTCGAGTCCCATCGCCAGAGCGATTCCGACGACGCCCATATGCAGCCAAAGGGCCAGCAGGAAGGAGAGGGCAGTGCGCAGCACCACTGTGCAGAAAATAGCGGAGTACATGGCGAACTTCACGTCCCCCGCGGCCCGCAGTCCTGCTGCCAGAGGCATGGAGAAGGGCTGGATAATGCCGGCGAAAAGATTGTGGATCACAACGATCAGGAATACCAGCCGCTTCGTCTCGGCCGTAACGTCGTAGAGCGGCAGGATCACAGGCAGAATGAGTATAACCGCTGCGTTCCACAGCACCGCAAGAAGAACCGTAAGGCGGGTGAGCTTGCGCATATAATAATCCGCCGCGTCGGCGTCCTCGGCGCCCATACACTGCCCTACCACTGTGATATACACCGGGGAGATGGCCACGCTCACCAGGGCGGCGAAGCTCCAGATGGTCTGTCCGATTCCGTTCGCGGCGATCTGGGCCGTGCCGAAGGTGGCGATCAGAGAACCGAGAACCACCTTTGCCAGCTGGAACAATCCGTTCTCAATACCGCCCGGTATCGCGATCTTTAAGATGCGAAAGGCCATTGCTTTGTGGAAGGATACGGCTTTTCCCGGCCTCAGGCATACGGCGTTTTCCTCGCGCAGGCAGAGCGTCGTCATGATGAAGGCGGCAAAATACCAGGAGATCGTTGTAGGCCATGCCACGCCCGCGGCCCCCGCGTGGAGAATGAAAACGCCGATGGCGTTTCCGGCCACGTTGAGCAGATTCATGGCAATGGATACATACATCGTTGTTCGGGTCTTTCCCATGCTGCGGTAAAGCGCCGCGCCTGCGTTATAGACGGCGTTTGCCGGAAAGGACAGGGTTACAATGCGCAGATAGATCCGGCAGGCATCCATAACCGCCGGCTCCACACCGCTGTACAGTCCGGAAAGGATTGCGTTGCCCAGCAGGAGAATCGCGGCTGTGCAGGCCACGGAAAGCACCATATTGATATAAAAAATCTGTGAGGCCGCCAGGTCGGCGTTGTCCCGGTCCCCGCTGCCGAGGTATTGGGAGACGACGACCGCGCCTCCGGTGGCCACCGCGGTAAACAGATAGATAAAAATGTTGTAGATCATGGTGTCCAGCGACACGCCGGAGACCGTCGCCTCTCCGGCGTAGCTGACCATCAGGGTGTCCGCAAGACCCACCACCACCTGTAAAAGCTGTTCGATCAGCAGCGGAATGATCATAGCCCATAGGGCAGCGTTGCTGAATGGTCGGATTCCGCCGGCAAACTGTTTTTTAGGCTCGATTATTTTTTCCAGAATCGAAATCATCCGATACTCCTTTGCCGCATTCTCTGTCCTGACCGGCAGAAGCGTTGCCGAAGCCCATGCAGCCCATGCAGATGCGGGAAACGGTCAGGCCGGATTTGCCAAGTTTCGTGTACTTCATCCTTCATGTCTCTTTAAAGCACGGTCTCAGCCCATGCTTTGAGACTTGCCGCCGTCTGTCTGCTGTTCAGCAGCTTTCCTTCGACAATAACGGTGTCCGCCGCCACGGAGGGTTTCAGTCCGGCTGCGGCTCTTCCGAACCCGCTGCCGCCGGAGGTGGCGAACAGCACAATCTTTTTGCCGGAGAAGTCGTAGCTCTCCAGAAAGCTGTTGATGATGGTCGGGGCCACATACCACCAGATGGGGAACCCCAGCAGGATCGTATCATAGGCCGCGATGTGGGCGTCCTGATCCGCCAGCGCCGGACGGCTGGATTTGTCGTTCATCTCCACAGAACTGCGGGATTTCTTATTCATCCAGTCGAGATCTGCCTGTGTGTATGGCACAGCGGGCCTGATTTCATAAATATCCGCGCCCACAGCCTGGGCCAGTTCCTTCGCGACGCCCGCCGTTGTCCCGCTGGCGCTGAAATACGCTACTAATGTTTTGCTCATATTGACATTCTCCTTCCTTTATTCCCTCAGAGTTTTATCCTGCGAAGCAGGGCGTACAGATATCCATTCAAAGATTTATAAAGATTTTCCAAGCCAACAGAAATCTGACGCCGTGTCAGTATGGTTAGTATAGCACCATTCTGACATGGCGTCAATATTCTGCTTCGATAAAATCAATCTTATATTACTAAAAAATATGCAAATGCACAGAAATAAGGAATGAAATGATGGAAACTAAAAGAGATATGTATTTGCAGCTTTTCTGGCGTGCTGCCGGGAAATGGATCGGTTGTGATTTGCCCATATGCAGAATCTGCTTATGTTACCAGGCTTTCCGCAAAATTCCGGCCCAGAGCCTTGCATATTTTTCCCAATTCGTGTACAATAAACATTGTGAAAAAATGCGCAAGCTGATAGAACAAATAGGATCAGCCAGAGGAGAATGAATTATGGATAAAAGACCAGTTGTATTAATGATTCTGGACGGATATGGCCTCAATGACAGATGCGAGGCCAATGCGGTATGCGAGGCGAAAACACCGGTTATGGATCAGCTGATGAGCCAGTGCCCCTTCGTGAAGGGACAGGCCAGCGGTCTGTATGTAGGTCTGCCGGACGGACAGATGGGCAACTCCGAGGTGGGTCATCTGAACATGGGCGCGGGCCGCATCGTGTATCAGGAGCTGACCAGGATCACCAAGTCCATCGAGGACGGAGATTTCTTTGAGGTGCCGGAGTTTTTGGCGGCAGTGGAGAACTGTAAGAAGAATGATTCCGCTCTGCATATGTGGGGCCTGGTGTCGGACGGCGGCGTCCACAGCCACAATACTCACATTTACGGCCTGCTGGAGCTGGCGAAGCGCCATGGGCTGAAGAAGGTTTACGTTCACTGTTTCCTGGACGGCCGTGATACGCCTCCCGCTTCCGGCAAGGATTATGTGGCGGAGCTTGAAGCCAAGATGGCCGAGATCGGCGTGGGCAAGGTAGCCACCGTTCAGGGACGTTTTTACGCCATGGACCGTGACAAGCGCTGGGACCGCGTGGAGCGGGCCTATCACGCTCTGGTTATGGGCGAGGGCAATCCGGCGGACAGCGCCACAGCCGGAATACAGGCTTCTTATGATAAGGAAGTGTTTGATGAATTCGTGGAGCCCATCATCGTCATGGAGGACGGCCATCCCGTGGCGACGGTGAAGGACGGCGATTCCATTATCTTTTATAACTTCCGTCCTGACCGGGCACGCGAGATCACCAGGGCTTTCTGCGATGATGATTTTGCCGGATTTGACCGGGGACCCAGAATGAAGAATCTGGTTTATGTATGCTTTACCGATTATGACGATACCATTGAAAATAAACTGGTTGCCTTTAAGAAGGAGATGGTGACCAACACCTTCGGCGAGTGGCTGGCAGCCAACGGACTGAAGCAGGCCCGTATTGCCGAGACGGAGAAATATGCCCATGTGACCTTTTTCTTCAACGGCGGCGTGGAGGAGCCCAACGAGGGAGAGGACCGTTTCCTGATCCCATCCCCCAAGGAGGTTCCGACCTATGATCTGAAGCCGGAGATGAGCGCTCCCGGCGTCTGCGACAAGCTGATCGAGTGCATTAAGTCCGGCAAGTACGACGTGATCATCATCAATTTTGCCAATCCGGACATGGTGGGGCACACCGGTGTGGAGGCCGCTGCCATCAAGGCCATCGAGACGGTGGACGCCTGCGTGGGCCGCGCGGTGGAGGCCATCAAAGAGGTGAACGGCGTGATGTTCATCTGCGCCGACCACGGCAACGCGGAACAGCTGATCGACTATGAGACCGGAGAGCCCTTTACGGCCCATACGACGAACCCGGTGCCCTTTATCCTGGTGAACGCCGATCCGTCCTGCAGGCTGCGGGAAGGCGGCAAGCTGGCGGACATCGTGCCGACGCTGATCGAGCTGATGGGCATGGAGCAGCCCAAGGAAATGACCGGGAAATCCCTGTTGGTGAAATAAAACCGTTCTATTTTGTTACGCTGGTATGCAAAGGGGCTGCAGCAGAAATATTACAGTGAAATTTTGAATATCCAAGTGTGTACGCTTTCGAGACAGATGTCCGTTCAGGGGTGGATGTTATCCGACACTGACGGACAGATGTCAGAGAACCGCGTACACAACGGATATCAAATATTCACTGCGGCATTCTGCAGCAGCCCCTTTGTAGTACGTCAGTATGCAAAAAACGCGCCAGTGACGCGCTTTTTATATTTCTGCGGATCCTGAGTTTATCTAAAAGTCACAATAATTCTGCGGATTCTCGAAAAAATTTCTCGGAAAAATGAAAAAAAGATTGACATGTGCGCTGTAGTGCATTATCATAATAACATGTTATATAACATTATATTACAATAACAGATGGAGGATTATTATGAAACAGGAGCACATTGAACAGATTAACAATGCGGTAGCTGCCGTGGCGGCAAAGGCGAACATCAATCATTTCTATTTTGTGGCCTGCGGCGGTTCTCAGGCGTTCATGATGCCGGCTCAGTATATGTTCGACAGAGAGATCGAGATTCCTGCCGATATCTATACGTCCAATGAGTTTGTACATAGGGCGCCCAAGGCCCTGGGTCCGGATTCCGTGGTCATCACCTGTTCCCATTCCGGGAACACACCGGAGACGGTGGAGGCGACGCGGGTGTCCAGAGAGAAAGGCGCGACCACCATCGCTCTGTCCCATCTGGTGGATTCCCCCCTGTGGCAGGCGGCGGAGTATCCGATCCACTATGACTGGGGCAAGGACGCGGACGCCAGCGATCTGAATAAGGCGGTTCTGTACGCGCTGCTTTTCCGGATACTGAACGCGCTGTCTCCCTGTGAGAAGTATGAAAAGGGAATCGCTTCCGTGGAGAATATCAACGCCGTGATCGAGCGGGCGAAGGCTCAGTACGCGGACACGGTAGCGGCCTGGGGCAAAAAGTATAAGAGGGAAAAGCTGATCTACACCATGGGCAGCGGCGCCTGCTACGGTGAGGCATATTCCTTCGCGATCTGCCTGCTGATGGAGATGCAGTGGATCCATTCCAGCTGCATTCACTCAGGCGAATATTTTCACGGCCCGTTCGAGGTCACGGATTATGACGTTCCCTTTATCATCGTCAAGGGACTGGGCGCTACCAGACCGCTGGATGAGAGGGCCTACAACTTCTGCAAGAAGTTCTGTGACACCATCATGCTGATTGACTGCGAAGAGTTCGATATGACCGGTATTGATGAAGAAGTAAGAGAATATTTCGCTCCTCTGGTAGCCGGCGCGGTGCTCCGCTCCCTGGCAGATGCCTTTGCCTATGAGAGAGGACATGATCTGAGCGTCCGCCGCTACATGTGGAGGATGGAATATTAAATGTCGGATGAATGAGTCCGGCGCGGCACCAAAAAGAGAAAAAAGTCCAGCGGTGATATGTCAAGAGGAAAATGAATAAAAATCGCACTTTTTTTGTTCATCTTCCAAAAGGCGCAA
>CANQRW010000082.1 GCA_947626365.1 uncultured Lachnospiraceae bacterium | reverse complement strand
ATACCGCGACGTGCTTTATCATACGGGCGATATCGTAAAATTTATGAACGACGGCAATTTGTCATACGTCGGCAGACGTGACGGTATGGTTAAGATACGCGGCTACCGAATCGAGCTCACGGAGATTGAATCCGTCATACACGATTTTGAGGGAATCACGGACGTGACCGTTGTGGCGAAGGATAAAGCGTCGGGCGGAAAATATATCGCCGCGTATATCGTATCGGACGGCGAGATTGATATAGCGGCGCTTAAGGAATTTATCGCGGAGAGAAAGCCGCCGTATATGGTTCCCGAGGCGATTATGCAGATCGACGCCATACCGCTCACTGTAAACGGCAAGGTTGACAAGAGAAGCCTGCCGGAGATCGATGTCGCTTCAGCTGGGCCTATGGCAAAAACCGAGCGTTCCCTTACGGCGCTTGAAACAAAAATACTTAACATAATAAAGGGCATAATCGGCACGGACGAAATCGACGTTTCAGCCGATATTATGCGCTGCGGTATGACGTCGCTCTCTGTTATAAAGCTGGCGGTCGAGCTGAATAAGGAGTTTGGCTACGGAGCGGATATAAAGTCGCTTATGAAGGGCTGCTCGGTCATGTCGATAGAGAACGATATTGTAAGCTTTCTGCTTACCGCGAAAAATACGCCCGCCGGGGAGCAGACGAAAAAGGAAAAAGCGGAGTTCGCCCCTCTTTCGTACACGCAGTACGGGGTATATTCGGAGTGCATGAAGCGTCCCGATGACACATTCTACAATATCCCGTTCCTGTACCGTTTTCCCGCGGATTTTAACACGCAAAAACTCGCGGACGCGATAGGCACAGTGCTTTCGGCACACCCGTATGTGTTCACCCTGCTCACGATTAAGGACGACGACATTGTTCAGCGGCGTATGGGCGCGGACGGATATGCCGTTCCGATCAGGCACATGAGCGAGGACGAGCTGAAAAAATACCGGGCGGAGTTTGTAAAGCCGTTCAAGCTTATGAATACGCGGCTGTTCAGAATTGAGCTAATCAAAACGGAAGCGGCGGTTTATCTGTTTGCTGAGTTCCACCATATTATCTTTGACGGCGCGTCGTTCGATTTGTTCCTGCAATCGATAAAAACGGTTCTCGAAGGCGGTGAAATACAGGGCGAAACGTACGATTATTTTGACTACGTAAAGGATGACAGAGCGTTCAGGAACAGCGAGGCGTTCAAAGCGTCGGAAAAATATATTTCCTATATGCTCGTAAACTGCGAGGGCGCGGCTGAAATCACGCCGGATAAGGGCGTACTTGCCGAAAACGGATCGCCCGCGATCGCGTCCGCTCCCTTTGATATGGCGCGTATTTCGGAGTTTTGCAGCGGCAGAGGCGTAACGCCCGCCCATTTGTTCCTCGCGGCCACATTGTACGTCGTGTCGAGATTTACGAACAGCCGCGGCGCCTATATAAACACAATAAGCAACGGGCGCTCGGATATGAAGCTCACAAACAGCTTCGGCATGTTTGTAAAAACGCTGCCGATCGGTCTTGAAATTGACGATATCACGGCGGCGGAGCTTGTGGAGCGCGCAAAGGATCTGTTTATAAACGCGGTAGCGAACGAGGCTTATCCCTATGCCGACGTGTGCCGCAAATTCAACTACGCGCCCCATATTATGTACGCGTATCAGCTCGGCGTCGTGGACGAGCTTAGTATAGACGGCAAATTGATCGAATGGGAGACGGTCGGAGAGCAGCGCGTAAAGTTCGACACGGGCGTGTACATCGAAAAAACAGGCGGAACGGAGTGCGTAGACGTTCACTATAACGACGCTGTTTACAGTCATGAGCTGATGAGCAGATTCGCAAATGCCATTAAAATCGTCGCGGAGAAAATAATCGAAAATCCAGACGGCAAGGCACGTAAATTGTCAATGCTTGACGCCGCGGACGAAAAGCAGATCGCGGACTTCTCTTCCACCGGATTCGCGGAGCCTGAAATAAAGCTTCTGCATGAAAAATTCGAGGTTCAGGCAAGACTGCATCCCGACCGCACGGCAGTTATCGCCTGCGACGGTAAATTCACGTACGCCGAAATGGACAGACGCGCGAATATTGTAGCGAACGCGTTATTAAAGCGCGGTGTTACAAAAGGCAGCCGCGTGGTTATACTGCTGGACAGAACATCAAAATTCCTCGCGGCAATGTTCGGCATATTGAAGGCGGGCGGCGCGTTTATACCGACCTGTCCCGAATATCCGAGGGAAAGAGTTGAAAGTATTATAGATGACAGCGGCGCGGAGCTTGTAATAACCTTCGGCGATCTGCTTAAAACATACGAAAATACAGTCGATGTGGCGGAGCTTGAAGCGGGCGAAAACGATAAAAAGCCAGATGTAACCATTTTACCTGAGGATTTGGCGTATCTGATCTACACCTCCGGTTCCACGGGCAAGCCCAAGGGCGTAATGCTCAGGCACATCGGTATCGCAAACTATGTTACCGACGACGAGCGCAATCTTCAGGTTCGCTGCGTAACCGAGAGCTGCAAATGCTACGGCGCGATCACAACAGTATCGTTTGATATGTCGCTGCAGGAGACGGCTGTCGCGCTCTGCAACGGTCTCACGCTCGCCTTTGCAAGCGACGAGCAGACGATGAATCCCCTTTCGCTTGCGCGGTTCTTTAAGGAGAATCATGTAGACGCGTTCATCGCCACTCCGTCAAGACTTCTCGTGTATATGGTGCTTGGCGAATTCGCGGACGCAATGAAAAACTGCAAGGTGATTTTATCGGGCGGCGAAAAATTTTCGGATAAGCTTCTGAGCGTTCTGCGCGAAAAAACGAACGCCCGAATTATAAACGCCTACGGCCCCACGGAAATCACCGTGGCGTCAAACGCGAAGGATCTCACAAACGCGGATGAAATATCCATCGGCAGACCGCTCCTAAATTACCGCGAATACATTGTTGATGCGGACGACAACAAGCTGCCCGCGGACGTTGTCGGCGAGCTTTTAATAGGCGGCGTGGGCGTTGCCGAGGGCTATAACAATCTTCCTGAGCAGACGGAAAAAGCGTTTATCGAATACGAGGGCGAGCGATTCTACCGTTCGGGCGATTACGCGCGCTGGACCGAAAACGGAGATGTTGTAATTCTCGGCAGAAAGGACAGTCAGATTAAGCTTCGCGGATTCCGAATAGAACTCGGTGAAATCGAAAAGTGCCTGACAAGCATAGATGGAATACGATCGGCTGTCGTTGTGATCAGAAAGGTCGGCAGCGAGGACGGGATATGCGCGTACTATACCGCTGAGGGAAATCCCGACGTTGAATATTTGAAATCAGAAATGAGAAAAACTCTTACGGATTATATGATTCCCGCGTCGTTTAACCAGCTTGACGAGCTGCCGACAACGTCCAACGGCAAGGTGAACTTCAAAGCGCTGGGCGATCCGGTGATTTCCGACAAGCGCAGAGGCGGGGCGGTAAAGCCCGAAACGGCGGTGGAAAAGGATTTCTGCCAGATATTCGCGGATATTCTGAATATGGAAGAGGTATCGGTAAACGACAGCTTCTTCGACCTGGGCGGCACGTCGCTTACCGTAACGCGCGTCGTTATCGCGGCGGGCAAGCTCGATTACAATATCACATACGGCGACGTATTCGCGAACCCCACGCCGCGCTCACTTGCAAAGCTTGCGGGCGGCGCCGGCAATACGGATGACGGCATTATGCGGTTTGACGATTACGATTACGAGAATATCGACCGCCTGCTTGAAAAGAATACGCTCGGCGCGTTTATAAACGGCGAAAAGCAGGAGATAGGCGACGTAATCCTGACCGGCGCGACGGGATTTCTGGGAGCGCATGTACTTCATGAGCTGCTCACGAATTTTGACGGCAATGTATGCTGTCTGATGCGTGGCAAGGGCAAAATGACGGTGGAGATGCGGTTAAAATCCCTGTTCTTCTATTACTTTGAGGAGGACACCACGGAACAATACGGAGAAAGGATTACGGTAATAGACGGCGATATAACGAATAAGGCGGACTTTGAAAAGCTCAAAAGCATAAAAGCCGACACGTTTATAAACTGCGCGGCGAATGTAAAGCATTTCTCGAAGGACACGGACATCAATGACGTAAACTATCACGGCGTGCAGAACATCATCGCGTTCTGCGAAGAAACGGGAACGAGGCTTGTACACATTTCGACGATGAGCGTCGGCGGAGTGTTCCTCGACCGTCCGGGAGAGGTCGCAAGCCTTACGGAAAATATGTTGTACTACGGTCAGGTGCAGGGCTCCAAATACACCGATGCGAAATTCCTTGCCGAGCGAGAGATATTGGAAAAGGCGGCAAGCGGAATGAACGCAAAAATCATGCGCGTCGGAAACCTTTCGGCCCGGGAGAGCGACGGCGAATATCAGATAAATTTCACGACCAACAGCTTTATGGGAAGGCTCAAATCCACATATCTCATCGGCTGCTATCCCTATGAAACTATGGATATGCCGTTCGAGCTTTCACCGATAGACTGCGTGGCAAAGGCGATACTTCTTCTTGCCCAGTCGCCGAGAGAGTGCGTGGTATTCCACCCGTACAACAATCATGCGCTGCTTATGAACGATTTATACAGCGAAATGACCAGGCAGGGACTTACCGTAAAGCCCGCCGAAAACAGCGAGTACGAAACTGCGTTAAGAAAAACCGCAAGCGATCCCGAAAAGGCGAAGGTGCTTTCCAGCATGATCGCGTATGAGAATATGTCCCACGGCAGAAAAACATACGAAGTCGGCAAGAACAACGAAATGACAATGCAGGCTCTCTACCGCATGGGATTTAGGTGGCCCGTCACCTCGTTTGAGTATATGAGAAAGTTCCTGGTCAATCTGAAGGGGCTTGGATATTTTGAATTGCAATGAACGTAAAACTGACAGAGAGGCGGTCATCGACCGTAAACAAAAAACGCGCCACTGGCGCGTTTTTTGCATACTGACGTAATCAATAGCCGCTAACTGTAAATAAATTAGGCAATCTGCTGTATGATCAATTTCGCTAATGCTGCTCGGCGAAAGCATACACCCTCCCTCTTCAAGCCTTTCAGCCAGCAGGCCGTTATTCATCCCCCAGCGCCGCCCGGCACCGCTTCTTGTAGCAGGCAATCCCGTATTTCAGCACGTTCTCGATGCCTTCGTCTGCAAACACCTCATCATAGCGCTTCGTTTCAATCTGCGCGAGCGCCTCTTGCGCCGCGGACTCCAGGCTGCCATCCTCGGCGTATTTCACCTCGATGACAATCCCCAGGCTGCCGTCCTCAGCCTCCACAAGAATGTCGCTGTAGCCGTCGCCGCTTTCCCGGTTACTGGTCACGATCCAGTCCGCCTTGTACGCCAGAAGCCCCATGAGAATCCCGTGGTAGAAGTTCTCCTTCCGTGCCTTCCGTACCGACGTATCCCGGATGCTGATCGCACGCCGCAGGTAGCCGCCGAAAGCCTTCTCCACCTCGGCCGCGTCGCCGGCCGCGAAGGCGCCGCACAGCCTTTTCAGCGATTCCCCGTCATTCCGCGTCTCTTCCCGGAACAGTTCCATGATCTGATCCGCGAAGATCGTGCGGATCTCCCGGTTCGGGATGGTCAACGGTATCCCCTCCTCATCCGGTTTCCCGGCACTCGTCAGGTAGCCGGTCATGTAGAGCAGGCTCCACAGATTCTCCACCGTGGTATACATCTCCCGGTAGGTCAGCTCCTGGTGGATCCGCTTTTTCACCGTACCACCGTCCGCCAGCACCTGCAGCTCCCGCCGGGCCGAACCGGCGTCCATCCGCCGCACGAACTCCCGCACCGCGTCGTTGCTGCTGGAATTGGCCCAGAAATTCTGCGGCGGGGCCTGCGGATCCGCCTGGAGCAGATCCATATAGTTGATGACGTCCCACGGGCAGTAGATCTCCTGATCCCCGAACCGGTACCCATCGTACCACTCACGAACCACGTCCCATGCGTCCGACAGGCCATAGTATTCCAAGAACCGTCTGACTTCGCAGTCAGTAAATCCGAAATAACTGCTGAACCGCGGATCTGCAATCGTCAGTACACGCAGGTTATACAGAGAACCCGTCACTGGCGGGTTCTCTTGCATGCTAACGCGATTCATTCCCGTGAAGATGCTCTCCTTCGAGATCCGCAGGCAGCCGGTCAGCACTGCGAACGCAAGACTTCCATTTGTCTTAAGCGCCTGCGCGAACATACTGCGGATCAGCTGCACCATCTCGTCGTAATACCCAGCAAAGAAAGCCTTCTGCAGCGGCACATCGTACTCATCAATCAGCAAAATAACCTTCTGCCCATAATGCTTTTCAAGAAAATAGCAAAGGTTTCCCAGACTTCCGGCCAGTACATCCGGATCCATATCCCAGCTGCACAGCTTTTCATACTGCTCCTTCTGCTTCTCTGTAAGGGCCGAACTGGTTCTGAGGAAATCAAAACGTGATGCCTCCTGACTGATCTTATTCGCGGCCATCCGGCAGGCAGTCCGAAAATCATTTCCTTCTATATCCTTCAGCGTCACAAATATCACCGGGTACTTCCCCATGTGCTGTTCGCACAGCTCCCTCTCCCGCAAGATTGCCAGTCCTTCAAAGAGCGACGGATCCGTTCCAATCTCAAAGAAACTTTTTAACGTCGTCATCGCCAGCGTTTTTCCGAACCTCCGCGGCCGCGTGAACATCGTCACATCGGCATGGGAATTCAAGAGTTCCGCGATCAGCCTGGTCTTATCTGCATAGTAGCAATTATTTTTTCGCAGCTTATCAAAAAATTCCGTCCCGATGGGGAGCAGTTTTTTCTCCCGCAACATAACTCCCCGTCCTCCTTCCCGCTCTGACATACCTGAATGTCTTATGCACACACAACCTCTATATTCAGTATATCGAAAATGCCGGGAAACCGCAAGGGGATAAATTTACACTCTGTTCACCCTTGTTTCACATCGGCCAACCTCGAATGAAAAAGTCCGATCAGTAAATCGCATCACCGGTTTTATACTCCTTCATGACGAATCAATCCAATCCTCAGCAGTATCGCGTACAAGTAACTGTCATTTGGTATTCCCAGCTGATCCGGGGTCCCTGTCATGTCCTGCAATCTCAAAATAGCGTGTCACTGGATAACGTATAAATCGAATATTCCGGCAGAATATCCCCCACGCAAAATGCAATTATAAAACAGACTTTCTCTGCTTCCGTTTGTGTTGTTCTGTCCTGATTCCGTGAAAATTTCGGCCATGGGCGCAAAGCGCCCCGCCTGAAGCCTGCTTTTTATACAGGCTGTGATCGATCAGATAAATGAAGAATGTAACCCTATCTTTCCTGTCAAATCAAAATGCTCTCGCTGCCAGCCGGCCGTTTATCACGGCCAGCCTAATCCTCCTCGGTCTGAAGATGATATTTCGCCAGCATCGCCTCAAGAAGCACCGGATCATCGCTCAGATGCGGAATCTGATCCGCCTCGCCGCACCAGTTCTCGAACGTGTATCTGCACAGTCCTCTTCCAAACGGATCAAATGTACAGATGAACACCACATAAACCGGCTTCAGCTCCGGAAATCACTGCTGTACAGGAACGAATGCTCCACGCTCACCTTCACCCTGCCGGCCTTAATGCCAAGAAGCGTCTCCAGAAGCAGGCGGCTCGTCTCCTCGTCCTCCGCCGCAGCGGCAAACAGGAAATAATTCGAAAGGTTCAGGTCCTGAAAGCTTATATTTGTTTCTTCTTGCTCATCTTTCCCATATCCTATGTGTTTTATAAAATAAAAATGCGCCGGACAACATCGTCATCCAGCGCTTATATTCAAATTGGCGGTTTTCTGCTGGCTGTCAGCCGCGATGTCCTTGCGAACATCTGTAGCCGCCGGAAATTTTAGTCCCCGGCGCGGACCCGCCGTCTCTCCCTGGCGTGGGCGCGATATCCTTCCGAATATCTAGTCAGCCTTGGTAATTACCCTGCCCAAGCGCAGTACAGCTTTTACGTGCCGCCATACGAAGCCTTTCGGCTTATCTTTATTATACTCAAAATCGCCTAAAAATCAACCTGTCAGAACAATTTTTCAAAGAAATTTGAAGAAAATTTTCCTTCTGCCCATAATGCTTTTCAAGAAAATAGCAAAGGTTCCCCAGGCTTCCGGCCAGTATATCTGGATCCATATCCCAACTGCACAGCTTTCCATACTGCTCCTTTTACTTCTCTGTAAAAGCAGAACTGGTTCTGAGGAAATCAAAACGGTATGCCTCCTGACTGATCTTATTCGCAGCCATCCGGCAGGCAGTCCGAAAATTATTTCCCTCTATATCCTTCAGCGTCACAAATATCACCGGGTACTTCCCCAGGTGCTGCTCGCACAGCCCCCTCTCCTGGGAGATTGCCAGCTCTTCAAAGAGCGACGGATCCGTTCCAATCTCAAAGAAGCATTTTAAGGTTGTCATCGCAAGCGTCTTTCCAAACCGGCGTGGACGCGTGAACAGCGTTACCTTGGTTGGACTACGCAGAAGTTCCGCGATCAGCCCAGTCTTATCCACATAATAATACTCTTTTTCCTTAGCTCATCAAAAAACTGGTTCTCTTCGCCAGGATGTCTCCATCTAACATATCATGGACCATCCCCGCTCCATGGAGATCTTCATTCCTTTTCCCATCCCGGGTCGCTTCTGCCTTTCTGCGACTCCTGCAACTGCGTCATCAACAATAGGCTCACTGTACAACAGGTCTTATCCATCCTCTGTTCCGTCAATTTCCATAAGCCCGATTAACTCCCATGCGCCCTTTGTTTCGATGAGTTTAAGCGACTCCTCCTACTCCCCTCTTTCAGCTACTGGAACATCAACCGTTACCAATACAATATTTCTGACAACGATTTCGACTACCTCACCGCCTGCCATCCCATAAATGCTTTTCTGAATATTTATCGCATGGACCAGAAAATCCAGTCTGCACAAAAGGCATGACCCTAAAGGAGCGTGAAATCTTCCTGAAAGACAACAGCAACTGGAGGGATGGACCGCCAGTAAACGGGCCTCCGTTCCTCCCATTAAGAAGAGCCTCTTATTCTAGCTTTTCATAAATTAATGACCCCCAAACCCACTAATAATCTTGCTATGTAAATTTAACCAATCACCCGAACAATTGGAAAACTCTTTCACTTCCATATCATACAACCACAATCAATCCACCCATATACATGATCAGAATGTTCAAAATGCCAGTTGTCATACGGAATGTAAAATAAATCATCTCTCCCGCAACGATGTTTAACTCCACGAATAGTTCTAAATCATAAACAACTTATTTGCACATATATAATTACTACAGCCTGCACCCTGGCCACTAAAGTGCTTCCTACTGTTAAAAAACAAAATCTGCGGACACAAAAAACAGTAGCTAATGTTATCGATGATTGTTGTCCATTCGTCAAAGAACAAAAAGAAATAATACAGTTCTTTCAATGTAGCAGACTCAATTGAATAGTTCATCCAATAATTTCTGCGCCTCTTTTGCAACTTCTGTTCCGGGAAGATCATTTACAATCTGATTAAGCATTCCATAAATAACTATATCCGAAGAAAACTTTTCATCCTTTATATCTTTTAAAATTTCCTTTGCAACTGCATCTGAAGAATACATCGTACTCATGTTTTATATCTCCTTCAAAAATAATATAACAATCACTTTTTCTTTTTTAGAAGAACTACATATTCGAGGAAAAACTGCGGAAACGAGTTGCATACAATCTCACCAATCTATCAAGTAATGTTCCTGTCTCCATATTTTTTCCAGACATTAAGGTCTAGGCGCATATTTCCCTATCAAGTTTAGGAACAGGATTTTTAGTAGCCCCCCATTTCCCTTCAGAAAGCTGATCTTCGTCGGCGTCTTTCCGTGCTTTGGATAACACCTTGTCACCGGTATCTCACAGGCCCGGTACCCCAGCTGCGTGGCACGTACGGAAAGATACGCCAACAGCTCATAAGTCATAAAAACATCTCTCAGGGGCTGTACGCGCGGGTCTCTTAAGTACCTCCCCGAGTATCCCCGGAACGCGTTGGTAGTGTCCGTGAACCAGTGTCCCGCCGTCAGGGAAATGACCGGCGCATGGATCAGGCGCACAGAGACCAGCCGCAGGAGCGGCGTCCGGACCGCCCTGCCGCCTTTTATAAAACGGGAGCCCTGGACCAGGTCGTACCCTTCTTCCAATTTCTCAATGAACTCTGGCACGTCCTCGATACTGTCCTTATTGTTTCCATCGACTGTGATGATGCCTTTATATCCCCGCTCCAGCGCCCACCAGATCCCCATGCGCAGCTGGGCGCCCTGCTTCCCGGCATCCTGTTTGACCAGCACACTGTTCACCTGCAAGCATTTTAACAGTTCCCCATCAATGGTATCATCCGTTGAACCGCCATCGCAGATCACGATATCCGCCGTCTCCGGTACACGGTGCCGGTACGCCCGCTTCAATTCCTTATGCAGCCGTTCCCCCTCGTTGATGACCGGGATCAGCACCACATGATCTCTGCAACGCGGTTTATATTCGAAGGCCTCAAATCGAGGGACCCCTTCCTGTTTTTCATAGATCATACTCATCTTTCTCCAAATATCCCTTTCACATACCGCATGACACGCTCGATCTCAGATATGTCTTCCTGCCTTCCCATCTCAATGGAGACGTATCCCTCATACCACTCAGCCTTCAGAAGATCAAATAACTGCCTATGAAGGCTTCGTTCCTTCACGGGCCCAAGCCCCGGTTCGCTCACATGGACATGACTGATCAGGTCCGCACTGCCGGCCAGCTCTTCCACATGTTCTCCGTTCTGTACCATGGTCCCCACATCCAGGTTCAGCCGGAAACCCTCCGAGTTCACCTTCTGGATCAGGCGGATCGCTTCCGACGTCCTGTTGATGAAATCTGTCCCATAGATCTCCGGGTTCGCCTCCATGCCGATCACGATCCCTTTGGAAGCCGCATAGTCCCCTATCTCACGGAAAAATGTTACAGCCGTCCTATCCGCCTCTTCCGAGGACACACTATCCGGAACAACACGGTTCTTCGGGCAGCCGAACACCAGGTTCCGGCAGCTGATGGACTCCGCGAAATCCACCGCCTTCCTCGTATATCCCAGTAATATCTCCCTCTCTTCCGCTGAACCAAAGATCTTCTCCCGCATTCCATACCAGATAGACTGCATGGACGGCACCAACAACCCATACGCGGACTTTAGGTTCCCTGC
>CANQRW010000081.1 GCA_947626365.1 uncultured Lachnospiraceae bacterium | reverse complement strand
GCGATCATCCTTCCCCTGATGGACGTATCCTGCGGCATGGCGGCAGGTTCCTTTGACGCCAGCGCCAAAAACCGGGGCGCAGGCGGCATGAGCGCGAAAATGAGTCCCAGCGCGATTCTGATCATCCAGAACGGTACTACCAGGCTGGTAAATATTAAGAATCAGAATACAGTCAATAAGATGCTGGATATGGTTCCTGATCTGGTCAATCGCTTTACCGGCGGCAAAGTCAGCGTAGGAGAGCCTATTTCCCCGGCGGCGGTCAAGACAGCGGAAGCCATGGCGGCAGAGGATGCGACAGAAGATTAGAAGATCGGGCGGTTGGGCAGCCGGAACCGGGAAACCCCGGTCAAAAGGCTGTAGCAGGCCCGTGTTGTCATGGACGGCGGATAAGCCGCATAGAATGATATAAGTGCAGGTTTGCAATCTATGCGGGGATGATTATGAAGCGTTTATGCGGTCTCATGATGTTCTGCGTCGGCGCCGGCATGGCGGTCAAAGTGCTGATTCCTACCACACTGGCGCTGCTTATCTTTATCATCGGGTTATTGATCATTGGATATAATCTGTTCTGCCATTGCTAGGAACAGAATCGAAAACAAGGACGAAAGAGGGTAATGAACTTGAGAACAGGAAAAATCGCAGGTGCGTGCTGCGCGGCGGTTCTGATCCTGGGCAGCTGCCTTACTACGGCATTCGCCCAGAATCAACAGGACAGGGACTGGCTGATTTCCCAGGGACCGGGGGCTGTAAATATAGAGGCGCTGCGGGAGACTTCCCAGGGCGGAACAGACCAGGCGGCAAACCAGAGCGGGGCAGATCAGACGGCGGCTCAGGGCGGAACAGAGCAGACGGCAGTTCAGAGCGGAACAGACCAGGCGTCCGGAAAGGAGTCCTTTGACGTCAATCAGTTTGTCCTTCCCCAGGAGGCAGCGGTTCTTGTTGTGGTGGAGGGAACTACCGGCTCCGACTGCAACCTGTACGTCTACGAGAAGATGGACGGAAACTGGGTGCGGCAGATGGAGACATCCGGATATTTTGGAAAGAACGGTATAAGCAATAACCGAATTGCGGGAGATAAGACGACTCCTATCGGCGTATTTCAGATGAATACGCCCTTCGGGCAGTCGGCGCCTCTGCCGGGATTTCCGTCCAACTACATTCAAGTGGACGGAAGTTATGTGTGGGAGGATACGGGTAACAAGCTGTCCCAGGATCCATCGAAGACCGGGGAGAAAGTGGGCTCCTCCGGATATAAGGGCTACTATGATTATGTGATTGATTTCGGGTACAATCCCAATGGCGTTCCCTACAAGGGGTCAGCGCTGTTTCTTCACTGTGAAGGCGACTATAAGGGAGATACCTCCGGCTGTGTCGCCATCAAGAAGGATGAGATGGCAAAGGTCATGCTCCTCTACGGGAAATACGGCGACGGCAGATGCTTTTCCGCCCTTGCCCCTGCAGGAACCTTCCATCTGATTTACAATTCCTATGGAACCAACAATGGGCTTTCACCGGAAGGGGATTTCCACCCGGCGAAATAAATTGATCACGGAGCGTCATCTGCGGATGCGGTATGCAGGCCGGGACCGCTGCAGACGATATGGATGGTTATTTCATCCATATATGCTGCTGCGGTCTTTTTTTATATGCCGTTCCACAGCTCCCATCCGGACCGGAAGAAGTGCATAAGCTGCCACACGCCGATTCCCCGAAGGCCGTATTCCTTCACCAGGCTGAATTTGGCGGCGTAGCTTCTGACATCCTCAAACCAGACCTCATGGCGGACGCCGTACTGCCAGTAATGAAAGTAAGGCGACATGGCAGCCGCGTCAAACTGAATCTCGGAACCGTGAAGAATCGCGCGTTCCACGGCCTCCACGTTGCCCAGCGTCTCGGCTTTGGTGATGCCCCGCTCATAGGGAAGCGGCCAGTCATAGCCGTAATTGGGCACGCCCAGGATGATCTTGTCCGCGGGAATCTTGGTCAGAGCGTATTCCACTACTCTGCGGACCTGGTCCAGGGGCGCGACGGCCATGGGAGGACCATAGGTATACCCCCATTCGTATGTCATAAGCAGAACCCGGTTGGCGGCGGCGCCCAGTCCGCCGTAGTCCATGCCCTCATACAGAAGACCGGCCTGATCGTCGGCGTGTTTGGGGGCAAGGGCCACGCTTACGGCGTATTCCAGCTGATTGAGGATTCGTGTGGCCTTTGCCACAAAGGTGGTGAAGGCATCCCGGTCTTCCGGAAGAATATATTCAAAGTCGATATTGAGGGCCAGATAGCCTTTTACCGCCATGACGGCGGCCAGCTGGCGGAGAAGGCGGAGCTGGACGGAAGAATCGTTGGCCAGCGTAGTGACCAGATTGTTGTTAAATCTTCCGTCGGCTCCCAGAGGCGTCAAAGTAAGGGCCGGGACCACGTCTGCGGCCAGAGATGCATCGATCATGAAGTTTTCATCAATGGAAGGGGGAATCAGATTTCCGTCTGTGGTAAAGCCGTAGGAGAAAATATTCAGTTCGTCGAGATAAGGAAGCGTCTGTTCCAGAACCTCCCGCGAGACGAAGGGGTAGGCGTAGCCGCTGCTGTGGAGACGGTCAGGATTCCGGGCAGACCTGTCCGGTGTCGCAGGCAGATGAAAAGCGCCGGCACCAGTCTCTGCCGGACTGCCGGCAGCAAAACCGCCTGCGATCAGCAGATTCTGTCCCACAGCCAGACGGTAGGGATATTCCAGCTGATTAGTATAGATCAGGGAGGTTACGTCCGTATCGGTCCGTTCCGCTATGAGATCGACAGTATCCCCCGGCTGCACCACATAGATTTCCATGAAAGCTCTCCCAATCCTGTTTATGCATTATATTCGTTTTCGCGGCGGGAATGACCGAAATGTCTCAGAATATATCTTGAGCCGTTTTCATAAATGTGGTATGCTGTTCACGTAAGCAACGGGCAGTGCGAAAAAGGCGGCCGGGAAGCGGCGTCGTACCGGCAGGCACGTAAGCAGCTTCCCGGCCGCCAGGTGTGAAATGAAAGATTGATTTTGGAGGAAGAAATAATGGAGACAAAATTGACCAGGCAGCAGGCCCTTGAGCTGCTCCGCAGATACAATAAGGAGCCCTTTCATCTGCTCCATGGATTGACAGTGGAGAAGGTCATGCGGTGGTATGCCAATGAGTTGGGATACGGAGAGGATGAGGAGTATTGGGGGCAGGTGGGACTGCTCCACGATATCGATTTTGAACTGTATCCGGAAGAACATTGCCGGAAGGCGCCGGAGCTTCTGCGGGAAGCCGGCGTGGGCGAGGACATGATCCGTTCCATCTGCAGCCACGGCTACGGGATCTGCTGCGATGTCCAGCCGGAACATATGATGGAGAAGGTGCTTTTCGCGGCAGATGAGCTGACGGGGCTCATCGGGGCGGCGGTGAAGATGAGGCCGTCGGGAAGCGCGTCCGACCTGGAGGTGTCAAGCCTCAAGAAGAAATTCAAAGATAAACGGTTTGCGGCGGGCTGTTCCAGAGATGTGATAAGGGACGGCGCGGAGCGGCTGGGGTGGACCCTTGAGGAACTGATGGAGAAGACAATCCTTGCCATGCGCGCCTGCGAGGAGCCGGTCAAAAGAGAAATGGAAGAGCTGGAAGCATGAAGATTTTTCTTTCCGTCCATACCGGGTAAGGGGATAACAGGGCTGTGGAAAACAGTCCTGTTGTCTTACGCCAGTATGCGAACAAGGTGCCAGTGATGTCTTGATTGTCTTTGCTATGCGGACACATGTCTTTTGCAGGTGTAAAAAAAGACTTGACAGAACCCGTACCTATAGGGTATTATGCCTATTGCATGTGTACCTGTAAAGGAGACGAAAGAATTATGAAAAAAGTGGTAAAATTCGGCGGAAGTTCACTGGCAAGCGCGAAGCAGTTCAAGAAGGTGGGGGAGATTATCCGCAGCGATAAGACCCGGCGCTATGTGGTTCCGTCGGCGCCTGGAAAGCGCACCAGCAAGGATGAGAAAGTGACGGACCTGCTCTACCAGTGTTATGACGCGGTGGCAGAGGGCAGCGCATATAAGAAGATTCTGGACAAGATCAAAAAACGTTATGATGAAATCATTGAGGGGCTGGATCTGAACCTGGATCTGGGACATGAGTTTGCCAGGATCGAGGAGAATTTTCTGGCAAAGGCAGGCAGGGATTATGCCGCTTCCCGGGGAGAGTATCTCAACGGCATTCTGATGGCGGCTTATCTGGATTATGAGTTTATCGATGCGGCAGAGGTAGTATTTTTCCATGAGGACGGCACCTTCAATGCCGAGGCTACGGATAAGGAACTGTCCGAGCGGCTGGAGCATGTGGAGCGGGCAGTGATTCCCGGTTTCTACGGAGCGGCTCCGGACGGAACGATCCGAACCTTTTCCAGAGGCGGTTCCGATGTGACCGGTTCCATCGTCGCCAGGGCGATTCACGCGGATATGTATGAGAACTGGACGGATGTGTCCGGTTTCCTGGTAGCGGATCCCCGCATTGTACACAATCCGGAGGTGATCGAGACTATTACCTACAGCGAACTGCGGGAGCTTTCCTACATGGGAGCCAGCGTGCTTCACGAAGATGCCATTTTCCCAGTGCGCAGGGAAGGCATTCCCATCAATATCCGCAATACCAACCGTCCTAAGGACAAGGGAACCCTTATTGTGGAGAGCACCTGCCGCAAGCCCAAGTATACCATTACCGGAATCGCGGGCAAGAAGGGATTCTGCTCCGTTACGGTAGAGAAACCCATGATGAACTCTGAGGTAGGCTTCTGCCGAAAGGTGTTGTCTGTTTTTGAGAAGTACGGCATCTCCATCGAACACATGCCATCCGGAATCGATACCATGACCATTTTCGTCCATCAGTCGGAATTCGAGGAGTTCGAACAGTCTGTCATCGCCGGAATCCATCGGGCGGTGGAGCCGGATATTGTGGAGATGGAATCGGATCTGGCGCTGATCGCCGTGGTAGGCAGGGGCATGAAGGCTGCCAGAGGCACAGCCGGACGCATTTTCTCGGCGCTGGCCCACGCCCATGTAAATGTGAAGATGATCGATCAGGGTTCCAGTGAGAGGAATATTATCATCGGCGTGAAGAACGCTGATTTTGAGGCGGCAATCAAGGCCATCTACGACATTTTTGTCACCATGGAGCTGTAACAGGATACATACGGGAATGGAGCCTGCGGCCTCGTTTCCGTATTACGTCAGTATGCAAACAAAGCGCCAGTGACGCTTTGTTTGTATAAAAAAATGAAACAGGAGGAGGGGACTATGGGACATCTGACTACCCGGGACGCTTACAAAAACCTCAGCGACAGGATTAACTGGTTCACGCAGGGAGCGCCTCAGTCGGAAACATTGTTTAAGATTCTGGAAGTGCTGTACACGGAGAAGGAGGCCAAATGGGTAGCGCTTCTGCCGGTGCGCCCCTTTACAGTGAAGAGAGCGGCCAGAATCTGGAATACGACGGAATATAAGGCAGAACGGCTTTTGGACCATCTCTGCGAGAAGGCCCTTCTGGTAGATTCCTGGCACAACGGCGAGAGAAAATTCGTGATGCCGCCGCCCATGGCAGGATTTATTGAGTTTGCTCTGATGAGAACCAGAGGCGACATCGACCAGAAATACCTGGCCGAGCTTTACTACCAGTATATGAACGTAGAAGAGGACTTTATCAAGGATCTGTTCTTCGTTACCGATACCAAGCTGGGCAGAGTCTTCGTCCAGGAACCGGTGCTGACCAACGACAAGACCAACCATATTCTGGACTACGAGCGCGCCACCCACATCGTGGAGGAGGCGGAGTACATCGGTCTGGGCCTGTGCTACTGCCGGCACAAAATGTATCATGCCGGCCATCCCTGCGAGATCAACGCTCCCTGGGACGTATGCCTGACCTTCGACAACGTGGCCCGTTCCCTGGCGGAGCACGGTGACTACTGCCGGCTGATCTCCAAGGAAGAAGCTATGGACGCCCTTGAGCGGTCCTATGCCAGCAATCTGGTGCAGATCGGTGAGAACGTGCGGGAGCATCCGGCATTTATCTGCAACTGCTGCGGCTGCTGCTGCGAGGCTCTGCAGGCTGCCCGCCATTTCAGTCCCATGCAGCCGGTAGCTACCACTAACTATATTCCGGAGATGGACCACGATACCTGCGTGGGCTGCGGCAAGTGCTCCAAGGCCTGCCCGATTCTTGCAATCTCCATGGAGACCGATGAGAACGGCAAGAAGAAGGCCGTGGTCAACAAAGAAATCTGCCTGGGCTGCGGCGTCTGCGCCAGAAACTGCGCCTTTAAGGCCATCAAGATGGAGCGGAGGCCGGTTCAGATCATTACACCGGTCAACAATACCCACCGGTTTGTGCTGCAGGCCATCGAGAAGGGCACTCTTCAGAATCTGATCTTCGACAACGGCGCTTTCGCCAACCACAGGGCCATGGCTGCCGTCTTCGGGACCATCCTGAAGCTTCCGCCCATGAAGCAGGCTCTCGCCAGCAAGCAGCTGAAGTCCGTCTATCTGGACAAGATCCTGTCTGCCTATCAGAAGAAGAACCAGGCGGAGATGGACAAGCGGATTGCGGAGCGGGAACGGAATGCCGCCGGCGCCGGGGCAAAGCAGTGAATATAAAAAGAACGTCATTTGGCAGGTGTCCGTAAGAATGTTTTGAAACAAAATTTGATTACGGCATCTGTCAGATAGGGTTGGGATAAAAAAGTACGGAGTAATAGGCTTGGTTTGCCTGCTCCGTACTTTTTACTGTCGCCGCTGAAAATCAAAATACTTTCTGATAAGTTTCTCCTGCGAACTGCCCTCAAAGTCCATTGCTTGTAACCGCACCATATCCAGCATCACCATCTCACAGAGCAGCCAGCTGTTCAGTTTTCTGCTTTTCAATACGTCGATTAGGTCATCATTCAAATGCAGTTCATGCAGGGCTGTGTTTGGGTGATTTTTTATTTTTGTCGGATTTCCAACCTTTTGGACATATGGGAAAGAGCGTGTTTTCTATTGTATACGGAGGTGTTTTATGGACATCAGAAATGAAATCAAATCTCATAGAGAGCGTCCCCAACTTTTCCGGCAAGTTACAGCGCGGATCGCTGAGATACACCGAGGCGGTGCAGCTTGCCGACGCGCTTGGCTATGACCTTGTTTGGGTCAAGCGCGGGGAAGGAGGCAGGTAATATCGCAGTTTACGGCTATATCCGGGTCAGCACCAAGGAGCAGAGCGAGGACAGGCAGCTTATCGCGCTCCACGAATTGAATATCCCGGAGAAAAACATCTATATGGACAAGCAGTCCGGCAAGGATTTCGACCGCCCGCAGTACAAGAGGCTCGTGCGGCGCATGAAAAAAGACGATCTGCTCTATATCAAGAGCATTGACCGTCTGGGCAGGAATTACGGGGAAATTTTGGAGCAGTGGCGCGTTCTCACAAAGGAAAAAGGCATCGACATCGTGGTGCTTGATATGCCGCTCTTAGACACCCGCCGAGGGAAAGACCTGATGGGGACGTTTCTCAGCGACATCGTTTTGCAGGTTCTCTCTTTTGTCGCTGAAAATGAGCGCGTCAATATTCGTCAGCGTCAGGCGGAGGGCATCGCGGCGGCGAAAGCCCGTGGTGTGCGTTTCGGCAGACCGCCCCGACCATTGCCTGAGAACTTCCACAGCGTCTACCAGCGATGGAAAGCAAAGAAAATCACCGGCACGGCTGCGGCGAAGGAGTGCGGGATGGCACTCTCCACTTTCCACTACCGGGCGGCGATTTACGAAAATGCCAGGTTGTTGTAAAGGAGGTGATTTTACAGGAACGTGTACTTTTCTGCAAAATGTAATATTTACAGAACCAATTACAATATAGCATAAACTTACGTGGATTTCCATACCATGCGGGAGAATATTTTCGTTGTTTTGCAAATTCTATAGCTATGTATTTTAGTTTGCAGAAAAGTACACCTTTTCAATAGTTGATTATGAGAAAGGCGGTAAAAGTGGAAATAATAAGCGTAATTAAATATGAAGGGGACAACAGCACATTTGTCTGGAAACATCCTAATGAGGATTTCAGTACTGCCTCGCAATTAATTGTTCACGAATCACAAGAGGCAGTCTTTTTCCTGAATGGACAGGCGGCAGATCTGTTCGGCTCTGGGCGGTATACGCTAGAAACAGCCAATATTCCTATATTACAAAAGCTTAAAAATATCCCCACTGCTGGAATCAGTCCATTCCATTGCGAAATCTATTTTGTCAACAAAGTAGAACAGATGGCAATTCGATGGGGAACAGATAGCAAAGTACAGTATATTGAGCCGACTTATGGATTTCCGTTGGCGATTGGTGCGAATGGTGAAATGTCTTTGCGAGTGCTGGACTCCAAAAAGTTGTTGGTGAACTTAGTGGGTACAGAACGGGTTCTTTCTAGGGATGCTTTGACCGGCTATTTTCGTGCGTTTCTCATGACACGAGTCAAAACCTATATCGCCCAAATGATGAAATCTAGTGCTATCAACATCTTTGAGATCGATGAACACTTACTGGAATTTTCGCAGGCTCTGAAAGAAAAATTAGCGCCGGATTTCGCAGACTATGGGATTTCTTTAGAGCGATTTTTCGTTACTGCTATTGCCAAGCCTGACGGAAACCAACAGTATGAAACCTTCAAAGAGCTGTACTTTCGGCAGTACGCTGATATCGCTGAAGCGAAGATTCAGCAGCAGACCGCCGTCATTCAAGCCCAAACTGAGGCACAGAAAACCGTCATCGCATCCCAGGCTGCTGCCACAAAACGTCAACAGGAAGGCTACACATACCAACAGGAACGGAGTTTTGATGTAGCTGAGGAGGTAGCGAGAAATGAGGCCGTTGGACAATTCGCTAATATGGGCGTAGGTCTCGGCACAATGGTAGGCGTAGGCGGAGCCGTGGGTGGCGTGGTAGGAAATGCGATCAGTGGTGCAGTTGCCGACTTAGGTCAGGTTCCTACTAGGCAGCCTGACAGTTTCTGTGAGAACTGCGGCGCACAGCTTACACCCGGTGCTGCGTTCTGCGATAACTGTGGCGTGGCGGTAAATGTGAAACCATCCTGTCTTAAATGTGGATATGTGTTTGAACGTCCTGGTAAGTTTTGTCCAAAATGCGGAACAAAACGGGAGGTGTAAGTAATGAACAGAAATAATAAACTTGGTATTGCCGCGTGGATACTCGGTCTGGTATTAGCGAATGTATTACTGTTCTGTCTGAGCAGAGAGATGACCCCGACCCTTTGGGTCACATTTGGCTTTGTCTGGTTTGCATTTCTCTCCGTCCTGATTTTTCAACTTCTGGTTTGGAAGCAGATTGCAGACTCGGACACAAAAGTTTTGCATATTACGGCGCTGTCTGTATCATATATTTACATAGTTATTCAAATTCCCCTCTGCGCGGTCTTTGCTATTGGTTCTGGTGTGATTCCATGGAAAGCAGCATTGCTGATTCACGCAGTACTGATGATTTTAGCATGGTTGGTGATTATTGGGAGCTTAACAGGAAACGACCATGTTCAGAAAGTTGATGAGAGACAGAAGAATCATCATATAGAATTGTGAGGTGCTGATTATGGTACGAGTAAGAGATATGCAGGGAGTCCCAGCACACATTGAATTTTTGAAATCTGACGGTCATCGCCGACATCCAGCTTATTGCATTTTTCATGAAGGAACGGGAAAAAAACGGGTATGTACGAATCCGCAAAACACTACGCTCTACTATGAACATTGCTCATCCGCGAAACATTGCGATTATTATGAGGAGGAAAAAAATGAAACAACTCACTTGCGAAATGTGTGGAAGCACAGATTTGATTAAACAAGATGGCGTGTTTGTCTGCCAAACTTGCGGTTGCAAGTACTCCATTGAGGAGGCCAAGAAAATGATGGTGGAAGGTACAGTGGAAGTAACTGGCACTGTAAAAGTTGATAATTCAGAAAAAGTTAATAATATGCTTCTAAATGCACTGAGGGCATATAATGACAAAAAATTTAGCCAGTCACAGGAATTATGTGCTTCGATTCTGATAGAAGAACCCAATAACGCTGTGGCTATCCTTTATGAAGGGTTGTCAATCGGATGGCAGGGAAATACTGTCAGGAATACGATAGATAAAGCAGGAAATGCTGCAATTAGGGCAATTAAATTGGCATCAATGAATATGGAACCGATAAAAGTAGAAACTTTTATTTTGGATGTTGTAAATAAAATGCTGTCGTTATTTATTGCTTATGAGAATCTGGAAACAGAAGCATTACAGCGGGAACAGAATAATTTGTCTATGAAAAGAAGAATGCTAGAAATCAGGATAAAGACTGCTGGTTCATATGCAGATTTTGATGAATTGAAACGACAAAATAATGAGATTTACGCTGAAGGGATAGCGATTACTGAAAAATACAGAAGAATGACAGAATATGACTTGTCTATTGTTTTTGGTGTGTACAAAAGTATGGCTGATATAATATCCAACATAGACAATTTTAGTCAGGAAATTTTAGGCGCTCTTATAAATACTATTTCTTCATTGAAAAATCATGTGACAACTGATGCTGATATGGAAAAAGCGAGCAGTATCATTAAAATATTAGAGAATTATAAAGAAAATAAAATACGGATATATTGGGAATTGCATAGAGATGAAAAAGACGCATTATTGCAGGAAGAAGCGGCACTAATGCGAGAGAAGGATGAACTTGAGTCAAAGATTAAATCGGGTAATGACCAAATAGCTAATTTAAATGATGTAAGATTACCGGCCGAGGAAGAACGAGATTCCTTGCGGGAAGAATCCAAACAGCTTTCTATAAAAAGGGATAAACTCGGAATATTCAAGTTGAAAGAAAAAAAAGAATGCGAAGCCCGAATTGATGAGATACAGAAAAAATTGCTCCAGTTGGAAGCTGAGATTAACAATCAGAGGACAGAATTGAAGCAAGCTAATGATATGAAAGTTAATGATGTAAACATGCAATTACAGTCCATTAAGAATAGATTATCGAATATTGAAAAGCGGCTTCAGGAGATTAACAAGGAGTTAACAAAAGAACGATAACATGACATACATAAGATTTACTGTAGAAGAAAAGGTCAGAATGTTTGATGAGATTGCCGCCTGCTTCTACCAGGTGAACTTCGGTCAAATGTCAAAGTCAGATATGGAGTTGATGATGTTTCGATTCTATATGGAAAAATTGATCAATGATAATAGGCTCTCCGACGGTACGATTGATTATCGGAAATGCTCTGATTATAAGATCAGTAAAGACCTTGGAATTACGCAGCAGCGTGTCCGAAATCTCAAAGTAAAAAATCAATTAATGCATCCGATTGTTTATGATTGGAAGGCAGCGTTGGCAAAACTGACAGAAAACGCAAGATATGACGAGCTAACTAAAAAGGTCACGCTCAATATTCCGGATCCGAA
>CANQRW010000080.1 GCA_947626365.1 uncultured Lachnospiraceae bacterium | reverse complement strand
CCGGTGAACCTGACCTTTATCTTCGCTGACGGCGATGAGGGCTGCAAGGAAGCCATGAATGAGATCGTCAACCGTTTCAATGACGCCCATGAGAACATGAAGGTGACCATCGAGCCCGGAATCGGCGGCTCCTATGATGAGTTCCTCAAGACCAAACAGAGCGTAGGCGAGTTCCCGGATGTGGTAGAAATGCGTGCTCCTGCCGAGTATGTCCGTGCCGGAATGCTGGAGCCATTGTCTGACGACCTGGTGTCTCTTTTCCAGTCCACCATTGAGTTTGACGGCAAGACCTACACAGCGCCTCTTTCCGGTGAGAATACGGAAGGCATTATCTACAATAAGAAATATTTCGATGAGAACGGATTTACCGAGCCCGCTACCTATGATGAGTTTATCGAGCTGTGCCAGGCCATCAAGGATAAGGGCGATATGGCTCCTCTGGTCATCGGCGGCCAGGACATCTTCCACATTGGTTTCTGGTTCCACAAGGCTTACAACGACCAGGTGCTTTCCCAGGATCCGGATTTCATCGAGCATTGCTACGACGGCAGCAAGAATTTCTCCGACCCGGCCTTTAAGGCAACCCTGGAAGAGATGAAGACCATCTTCTCCTACGGTCAGGACGGCTGGGTGTCCACGCCGGATGCGCAGATCACCACTTTCCTGGTAAGCGATATGGCGGCTATGATGTACTCCGGTACCCATATGTTCTCCAACATCGAGGCCGCGGATCCTGATTTTGAGATCGGCTGGTTCCCGGTTCCCAGTCCCGATGGCAAGATGCGTCTGGTAGGAGGCGGCGGAGCTACAGGCCTGGCGATTTCCGCGGAGACCGCAAAGGATCCCGACAAGAAGGCGGCGGCAGAGGAGTTTATCCGTTTCTTCTTCGCTCCTGAAAACTATGTGGTTTACTGCGACACTCTGAACTTTACGCCTACCACTGTGGCTGAGATTGACAGCAACGCGGCTCCGATCCTGAAGGAAGTCATCGAAGCGGTGGCAAACGCGGACGAGATTGGTCCCATGTGGAATGCCCGTGTAGGCAATGAGGAGCTTCCTCCGGATTTCAGAAACTTTGTCTACAAGACGACGGTGGAAGTGGTTCAGGGACAGAGAGACATTGATTCCGCCTGCGATGAGATTCAGAAGACCTGGGATGTGGCTGTCCAGAGCTTTAACCCGGTAACCGGAGTGGGAATTGAATAAATAATCGAAACAGATCATCAGGTCCCGGAAGTCTTTGAACAGAAGAATGGAGGAAGACTTCCGGGACTGTTTTATTTCCATGCAGACAACGCGCCGGCTATGCTAGGCTTGTATTACGTCAGTATGCAACCAGGGCGCCAGTGACGCGTTGGCTGTATTGTACAAAATATCCGGAAAATGTGTCAGGTGACGGATCTTGCCGAACCCTGGCAGGAAAAGGAGAGAGCAGTATGACTAAGAAAAAAGGGAAGATTGACCTGACGGCGACGGCGTTCATCGCCCCGGCTTTCATCCTGTTTACCCTGTTTATCATGGTTCCGACCATCAGCAGCTTCTATTACAGCTTTACGTCCTGGGACGGGATCAGCCCGAAGGTGACTTTTATCGGACTGGCCAACTATAAGGAAATCCTGACGGGGGGCCGGTTCCGGAACGCCTTAAAGAATACATTTTTACTGACTTTATTTATATCCATTTTGGAGAACCTTCTTGCTCTGTGCCTGGCTCTTCTGGTGGATAATGTGAAATGGTGGAAGAACTTCTTCCGGAGCGCTTTCTATATCCCGGTTCTGCTCAGCGGTATCGTCGGCGGATTTATATGGAAGATCATGTACAACTACAATTTCGGCGTGGTCAATTCCCTGCTGAATAGCTTTGGCCTGGGCGCTTTCAAACAGGACTGGCTGGGGAATCCGGCCCTGGCGCTGATCATGGTGGGCGTGGTGCTGGTATGGAAGGGGGCCGGATATTATATGATCATCTATCTGGCTTCTCTCCAGAGCGTATCCACCGACATCATCGAGGCGGCGGCCATCGACGGAGCGTCGCCGTGGCAGCGGTTTCGGCATATTATCCTGCCGCTGATCTCCGGAGCCTTTACCATTAATTTCACCCTGTCTCTGATCAATGGCCTGAAGGTCTTCGACCAGATCTCGGTTATGACTGACGGCGGTCCAGGATTCAGCACAGAAACCATCGTATATCTGCTCTATAAAGTGGGATTCAGCGAAGGCCGGCAGGGCTTCGGCACAGCGGTAGGTGTGGTGCTTCTGTTCATCATCATCGTGCTGAACACCATACAGCAGAAATTCTTGAGAAGCAGGGAGGTGCAGCTGTAATGAAGAAAAAGGAAAAAGGCGGAACGAGAGTAAAACCGGCGATGATCGTCATATTCGCGCTGACGCTTGTATTGGCTGTTATCTTTTTGGTTCCTGTGTTTTTTGCCCTGATCTCGGCATTTAAGAGCAACGGCGACATCCTGAAGAATCCGTTGGCGCTGCCTACGTCCCTGTACCTGAAGAATTTCCAGGATCTGTTTGCACAGTCGGATTTTGTGACAGCCATCAAGCACAGCCTGATCCTGACGGTAGTGTCTGAGGTGCTGATCGTCTGCATCGTTCCCATGGCGGCCTACGCCATCGAACGGCGGCAGAGCAAGGCTACGGCTCTTGTTTATACATATTTCCTGGCCGGAATGATGATTCCCTTCCATCTGTATATGTTCCCGCTGTTTAAGGAGATGCGGACCTTTCACATCTACGGAACCCTGACGGGACCGATCCTCAGCTACATTGCCGGCTCCGTGGGATTCGGAACCCTTTTGTACAGCAGCTTTCTGAAGGGAATTCCTCTGGAGATCGAGGAGGCGGCCCGCATCGACGGCTGCAATCCCTTCCAGACATTCTGGCAGGTGACCTTCCCTCTTCTGGGGCCCTGTACGGCTTCCATGGTGGTGCTGAACGGCTTGAATATCTGGAACGATTTCCTGCTTCCCTTCCTGGCGCTGCCGTCTAATGTTGCCAAAACCATTACGGTTGAGGTATACTCCTTTGTGGGACAGTATACGGCCAGATGGGATATCGTGTTTGCAGGCACTGTGTGTTCCATTGTTCCCGCGCTGATCATCTTTATCATGCTTCAGAAATATTTTGTGAAGGGCATCACTGCCGGCGCGGCCAAGGGATAACAGGATGACTGAAAGGCCCGGCTGTCGGTGACGGCGCCGGGCCGCGTCTGTATTGCGGCCGGTCAGAAAGGAGCGCGTATGAAACGAATCCGGAGACTCAGTCTCTATCAGAAATTTGCTCTTGTATTCCTGTGTGTGGGACTTCTGCCTCTGGGAATCCTTTCTACGGTCATTATGAACCGGATGATGAAGGAGTATGAGAGTTCTCTGCTGGCGAATTATGAACAGGGAGCGGTTTATGTAAATTCCGGAATCGACATGCTCCTGGATTCCTGCAATGATATTTCCAAGATGCCTTATTACTATAACGGCACCAATGAGGGGGATTTCCGTTACAATTACGTGTATTATGACAACCTGCGCCGGATCCTCTACGGAGTCGATTACGATATGGAGATGGCCGATGATCTGCGGAGACAGAACATGAGTATCTTCCTCCGCAATGTCCAGAGTGTGGATTCGGCCCTGATGGCCTGTCATTTCATTGCGGACAACGAGGTGCTTCGGGAATCCTTTCATTACAGCAGCCGTTATACCTATCTTCAGGATGAAACGCTGTTCCGTCAGCGGATGGAAATGGACAGCCTGGATAAGACTTCCCGGAATATGATGCTGATCCCAACCCATCCGTCAGATTATTACAGCGCCGCGTCTCCGCCGGTATTTACAGTGGCACGAAACTATTTTGATCTGACCGGCCCGGTGGGAGATTCGGAATATATCGGCACCATCTATGCGGATGTGACTCTGGACCGGATGGAGGAACTTTGCAGGTCCATCGAGGCGGACGGTTCCGCCCGAGTTTATGTAACGGACCGGCTGGGAAACTGTTTTTACAGTAGTGATCTTCAGGTGATCGGTCAGAATCTGGAGAATTTAGGTTTGGAGCCCGTGGAGAGTCCGGGTCAGGCCGTGCTTGAAACAGCCTATGGAAAAAACGGCCTTAAGGTTTTCGTGATTTTGGATACGGCTGCCGCGTTGGGAGCCGCGCGTCAGATGAGGAACAGCCTGTTCCTTATTTTAATCTGTATGGCGGCGGCGCTGTCCCTGGGGGCGGTGTTCTTTTCCCGGCGCATGACCAGGCCCATCCGAAATATGATGGAACAGATGGCTCAGATTGAAAACGGTAATTTCAAGGTGCAGCTGCCGGTAGAGTCTTCCGATGAGATCGGCGTGTTGTCCCGGAGGTTCAATCAGATGTCTCAGGAACTGGAAACTTACATTAAAAAATCTTATGTGGCTCAGCTGAAGCAGAATGAGGCGGAGCTTACAGCCCTGCGGTCCCAGATTTATCCCCATTTCCTTTACAATACCCTGGAGGTGATCCGGATGACTGCTCTGGAGAGCAACGATGACCGGGTGTCCCGGATGATCGAGGCCCTGGCCCAGCAGATCCGTTATGTGATCGGAACCGTCAGGGATTTTGTTCCGCTGGAGATGGAAGCGGATATCGCCAGAAAATACATTTACCTGCTGAACTGCAGGATCAACGGGCGGATCCAGCTGACCATAGAGCTGGACGGCTGTTCGGAACGGCAGGTGCCCAAGCTGATCCTGCAGCCCATTCTGGAAAACGCTTACGTTCATGGGATCAAGCCCAAAAACGGAAGCGGCAGCATTATGATCGATGTGGAACTGACAGAGGAACTGTTTGTCATCTCCGTCATGGATAACGGGATCGGCATGGATAGGGATACCCTTCAGAATTTGAACAGTCTGCTGGAAGGTGATGAAATCGGAATCAAGAATGAGCATACCTGGCAGAGCATCGGACTGAAAAATGTCCACGACCGGATCCGGTATCTGTATGGGGAACCCTATGGACTGGAGATTACCAGCATTCCTGGTGTAGGCACCACGGTGCGGATTCTGATGCCGGCCCGGGAGGAGGGAACGGAGGCCGAGAGCAGCGGAGAAAAAGGAGCCGGGGACCGGATCGGCGGAAGAGAGGGTTCTGAGGCCGAGAGCAGCGGAGAAAAAGGAGCCGGGGACCGGATCGGCGGAAGAAAGGGTTCTGAAGACGAAATCAGCGGAGAAGGAGGAACCGTATGATAAAGATGATTCTGGCTGACGATGAGCCAATCATCACCAGGGGGATACAGAAGCTGGTAGACTGGAACAGTCTGGGCATCCAGGTGGCGGGGGAGTATGCGGACGGCAGGGAGGCCTTGGATGGGATTTTGAAGGAGAGGCCGGATATCGCTCTTTTGGATATTTTTATGCCCCGCATGACAGGAATCGAGGTCCTGCGGGAGATCAACTCCCTGGGACTGCCGACCCGGGTCATTTTCATCAGCGGATTTCAGGATTTTCAGTACGCGAAGGACGCTCTGCGGTATGGGGCGGTGGATTATCTGCTGAAGCCCATAGTCCGGGACGAACTGATGAACGCGGTGGAAAATTGTCTGTCGATGATTCACAAGGATAAAGGGATCGACGGTGGTACGGCGCCGCTTTTTGGCATGGAGAACGGGCAGGCTCAGGCGGCTTACGACAAGCTGGCGGAGATGGAAGAGACCACCTATCTGCCGGTGTATATGGAGATTTTGTGGACGGGCGGTGAGAGCCGGCAGGAGCAGAAACTGCTTCGCTTTTCGGTGCTCGCCTTTGTGGAAAATTATCTGGAGAAAAAGGGAATCATTTTCTCCAAAGACGATGGAATTGCGCTGGTGCTGAAGGGAACAGACCCAAAAGAAGCCCGGGAATACCTCTTTGAGATGCTGGAGCGGATCAGGGAAGAGTACGGACACAGGGCGGGAGTCATTATCGGAGACGCGGTTTCTTCCATGGGGCAGATTCCGGATGAGTACGCCAGATGCAGCAGGCTGCGGGGATATTTCTTTTTTGAGGATCAGATTGCCGTGCCGGTGCTGATGGCGGGAGAGCCGGTCTTTGGGCGGAAAGTGTCCGCGGAGGAATATGAGGACTGCCGCAGGATGCTTTTGGAGGCCATCGTGGCCCAGGATCAGGAAGGCTGCGAGCGGTATCTTCAGCGCTTCTTCCGGCTGGTCTGCCTTCGTTCCGACGGACGGAAGGAGGACGCCTGCTATCACTTTTGCTCCACCATACGAATGGCGGAAGAGCGCGTGATATCCATGGGGCTTCCGGGGCTTCAGTATGATGTGGGATATCTTCTGGAGCAGGGGCGTGCGACGGCCAATTACCGGCAGATGGAGGAGTTTTACGGCGATTATCTGAGGCAGTATCTGCGCCGGATCCGGGAATCGGTGGTCAGCAGTGAGAAGAAGGATATTCTTCATGCCAAAGAATATATTGAGAAACATTATCAGGATAACCTGACTCTGGAGGTGCTGGCTCAGGAGATCCACATGAATCCCTATTATTTCAGCAGCTTTTTCAAGAAGCAGTCAGGAGAAAATTTTAAGGATTATGTGAATAAAGTCCGGCTTCAGCATGCGCTGTCTCTTCTGGTGTCTACGGATCGAAAGACCTATGAGATTGCGGCGGAGGTTGGTTTCCGGGACGCGCGGTCCTTTACAGAGCTGTTCCAGCGGGCGTACGGAGAGACGCCGGCCAGCTACCGGAAACGGTTGAGGCAGGAGTGAAGAGGATACCGGCGAGATAAGCCGGGAGGAAACGACATTGGCGGGATAAATTGGGAGGAAACGATGCCGGCGGGCAGCCGGGCGAAAAGGATACCGGGAGGTAAGCCGGACGGAAACGATATCGAGACGTAAGCCGGGCGAAAACGATGCCGGCAGGATAAGCCGGGCGGAAGAGAGAGGAGAGGACAAGATGAGACGGTGCGAAGCGTGGGCGGACGAAACCCTGGAAATGATTCGTGAAAAGATGTCCTGGGTAAGTGAAAAGAACAGGGATAAGATTCCCTATCAGACGGATGGGAAGGGCGATTATGACGACCGCTCCGATGAGACGAAGACGTGGAATATTGACGATGGGCTTAACTGGTGGACCAATGGATTCTGGGGCGGAATGATGTGGATGCTCTATCAGGATACCGGCGATGAAAAATATGCGGAGATTGCCCGGATTTCGGAAGTAAGGCTGGAGCAGTGCTTTCAGGATTACTATGGCCTTCATCATGACGTGGGTTTTATGTTTATGCCTACGGCAGTTGCTGATTACCGTCTGACCGGAAATCCGGATTCCCGGCGCCGGGCGCTCCACGCGGCCAGTCTGCTGGCGGGCCGGTTCAATCCTGCAGGGCAGTTTATCCGGGCCTGGAATGACGAGGATTATCTTTACGGTCATGGGGAAACGACAGGGGCGGATGCGGATGACGGCAGTGCCACAGCGGAAGAGAAGCGTGGGACCGTTCTGGATGACGGCAGTGCCACAGCGGAAGAGAAGCGTGGGACCGTTCCGGCGGACAGTACGAAAGGCTGGGCTATCATTGACTGTATGTTCAACATTTCCCTTCTGTACTGGGCCAGCGAGGAGACGAAGGATCCCCGGTTCCGCCAGATTGCCATGATGCACACGGACACGGTGATGAAAAATTTCATCAGACCGGACGGTTCTGTCTGTCATATCGTGGAGTTTGACCCGGAGACGGGGCGGATGGTGAGAAGTCTGGGCGGTCAGGGATATGCGGAAGGTTCTGCCTGGACCAGGGGCCAGGGCTGGGCGGTGTACGGCTTTATGATCAGCTATCTCCATACCGGGAAACGGGAGTACCTGGAGACAGCGAGAAAGGTGGCGGACTACTGTCTGGCCAATATTCCGGAAAACGGAATCATTCCGGTGGATTTCCGGCAGCCGCCGGAGCCGGCCTATGAGGATTCCTGCGGGGCATGTATCATCGCAGGCGGTTTTCTGGAGCTGGCCAAGTGCCTTCAGGAACCGGAAAGGACGGTCTATGAGGATGGAGCCGTGAAAATATTGAAAGCCATCGCGGATACGCGGGCGGACTTCGGAACCGGCTGCGACGCCATCGTAAAAAACTGCAGCGCGGCCTACCATTCTTCCCCACATCATGTTACAATGAGTTATGCGGATTATTATTTTATCGAAGCCATGTATAAGATAAAGGGAACCGGAAAATTCATGTGGTGAGAGGAGTGGTACATAGTATGGCAATGTTGGCATTGAAAATTCTTGACAGAGACGGCAGTACGAAGGCTGTCAGCCGCGGTGAGGGCGCTGTGAGTCTGGTACACACGGCGGAATATGAGGAGGGCGACCGGATTGTGCTGGAGTCTTCAAAGCAGGATGTTCACCTTCGGATTCAGCTGGACGATGCCATGGGGACGTCCCTTTGCTTTCTGAAGGCAAACAGCCTGTGCTTTACGATTCCTTTCGGGGAGAAAAGGACCAGTTACTCCCCCAGGGCCTTTACCGGGAATAGGCATTATCTTTTCGTCAGAGAGGTTGAGGACGAAGAAATCCTAAATTACAGGAATCTGGCGGTGAATGTTTACGACCAGCATGAGGATACCGGCTGTTATCCTCACGCCCACGCTAATACGGAGACCAGGGGAGAGGCGGTATTTGCTGCCCGCAACGCCATTGACGGCGTCTGCGAGAACCGGTCCCACGGCGAATGGCCTTATGAATCCTGGGGAATTAACCGAAGAGACGATGCGGAGATAACGGTGGAGTTCGGCAGAGAGGTTGAGATCGATCGGATCGTGCTGTATACGAGGGCAGATTTTCCCCACGATAACTGGTGGAAGCAGGTGACGGTCTCCTTCTCCGATGGAACGGAGATGGACTGGAAGATGGAGAAAAGCGTTCTTCCCCACAGTCTTGCGATTGAGAAAAAGAGAGTGTCCTGGGTGAAGCTGAGCCGCCTGATCCGGTCGGAAGAACCATCGCCTTTCCCGGCCCTCAGCCAGATTGAAGTATATGGGAGGGGGTTTTGTTCCGATTTTGGAATATAAATTGACTTTTTTTGTATAGCGTGCTAAAATCGGAATACTATTTGATGGAGGTGATCATCTTGGTTGAAAGAAAAGAATATCTGGACCGTTTAATTCAATGGAAGGATGAACAGGTTATCAAAGTTGTCACTGGTATCAGACGCTGCGGAAAATCCACCTTGCTTCTGCAATATCAGACGTGGCTTAAAGCAAACGGTATTTCTGAGGATCAGATCATTTCTATCAATTTTGAGGAACTGGAATATGAGGAGCTGCAGGACTATCGAAAGCTCTATGCCTATCTCAAGAAGCAGCTGTGCAAAGAAAAAAAGACTTACATCTTTCTGGATGAAATTCAGAAAGTTCCATCCTTTGAGAAGGTCGTAGACAGCCTGTATGTCAAGCCGGATGTGGACATCTATATCACCGGTTCCAACGCCTACTTGCTTTCCGGAGATCTTGCCACACTGTTGACCGGACGCTATGTGGAAATCAAGATGCTGCCCCTGTCCTTCCGGGAATTTCTGGAAATCACCGGTTCAGATCCGGATCAAGGGCTTGCAGAATATTTGCGTGACGGAGGACTTCCGTACATTGCTGTTATGGACCGGACCCCGGAAAAAGTAGAAACTTACTTAGAGGGTATCTACAATACTGTGATCGTAAAGGATATCGAAGATCGTCAGGCCCGCAAGGAAACAGATCCGGATAAAAGAAAAATCACGGATATTCTCCTGTTGAAAACTATAGCCAAATATCTGGCCAGTGTGGCTGGAAATCCGGTCTCCATTCGAAGCATTACCGATTATCTGATTTCAAACGGACGAAAAATCTCCCCTAACACGGTAAGCGATTATGTTGAGGCCCTTACGGAATCTTTTATCTTCTATCCTGCAGAGCGTTTTGACATCGTGGGAAAACAGCTTCTGAAGGCAAATCGAAAGCTGTACATTGTAGATTTGGGCTTACGGAACCATATCCTGCCGCGCAATCAATATGATCTGGGATTTTCGCTGGAAAATCTCGTATATTTTGAACTTTTTCGTAGAGGCTATCGGATTATGATTGGAAAGGTTGGCAATAAGGAAGTAGACTTCGTTGCAGAAAAACAAGGGATCTACACTTATTTTCAGGTCACAGCGGATATGACTGCGAAAGATACCTTCGACCGCGAGCTGAAGCCATTGACGAATATTCGGGACAACTACGAGAAGATCGTCTTGACCGGGGAACGCCTCACTGTAGGGAACTACAATGGTATCCAGGTCAAAAACCTGTCTGACTGGCTGCTGGGAAAATAAAAATCCTCATGCGCGTCACAAACCCCTGCGTTTAACTTTTTAACTTGTTATAATAAGTTAAAAAGTTAGACGGCAGGGGCTTGATATGGTGGTTTTTAGCCCGCAGGCAGCGGCCTGCCGTATTTATGAGATCAAGCACAGCAATGAAATCGTACCGGCGCAGTACCGTCATTTGACGGATGAAGAGAAATGCAGGGATACCGTTCACCGGTTCGGTACGATTCAGGGGAAATATGTGATCTACCGGGGCCCTTCGCAGATGGTGAACGGAATCCGCTATCTGAATGTGGAGGAATATCTCTGCGGTTTAAGGAACCGGGAAATATAGGTATTCCTGTCGGATGCAAAGTGGTTTCCAAATGTCGGAAAAAGTGTGAATATGCAGATGGTTTTCGTCAGAAAAAATGCGGTATATTCTTGTAAATTCGTCAGAAAAAGTGTATACTAAATCCAACAGGGAATGTGAAAGAAAAGAGGAATCAGATGGAACGCGCTGCAATGGCTCAGCTGTCGCAATACGGCATATGTAAGTCTTGATAATAACCGGTATATGAAAGATGTATTTCAGCCGGATTACGATATTAGCCGTATTCTGATGGCTGTCAATATAACAACAGGTGTCAGGATTGTGCCGGGCGAGACGCTGATTATTTTTGATGAAATTCAGGAGAATCCAAGAGCCATTGCCTCATTGAAGTATTTTTGTGAGAATGCCCCGGAATATGCGGTAATCGCGGCCGGTTCGCTTCTTGGAGTAGCGATTCATCAGGGAGTTTCATTTCCGGTGGGCAAGGTAGACACGCTGGAGTTGGGCCCTCTGACATTTCGCGAATTTTTATGTGCTATGGATGAGGAAGGGCTGGCCGGCCTGATTGGGAGCGGAGATTATCGGCTGGCGGCGGCATTTCACGACAGATTCGCAGATTGGCTGAAAAAGTACTATTTTATCGGCGGTATGCCTGAGGTTGTAGCTGCCTTTGCGGAGAGCAGGGACTTTTCTGAAGTACGATATCTGCAGAAGAAGATTATTGAAATGTATGAGGATGATTTTGGAAAACATACATTGGAAAATGAACTTGCACGGATTCGTATGGTATGGAATTCGATTCCGATGCAGCTTGCGAAGGAGAATAAAAAGTTTTTCTTCGGAAAGATCCGGGAGGGCGCCCGCGCGAAGGATTTTGAGATAGCCATTGAATGGCTGCAGGACTGCGGCCTGATTAAAAAGGTTTATAAAGTCAGCAAACCTGCGATGCCGCTAAAAGCGTACACAGAGTTCAGCGCGTTTAAGTTATTCTTACTCAAACTTCCCACACCATTTGGTGTGATGCACATTGAAAAATCAATACTTTAACCGATAAAAATGGCATAAAT
>CANQRW010000079.1 GCA_947626365.1 uncultured Lachnospiraceae bacterium | reverse complement strand
GTTGTTTGCTTCAACATGAATTATACGGGTAAATCCACGTTGCTGCAAATGTGAGGTCACTTCATATTATCTAAAATGAAATCGTCCGCTGGTTTCGTTAGTATACCATGTCCTACGGACATGCTCCCTCCGGGGATGCGCACGGTTCGGTGTTTTGTCCTCACTCCGTTCGGACTCCGAACCGGCGCGGGTATAATCTCTGTCGAGATTATACTATACATGCTGCCGGCATGTACAGACAATTCTGATTAAAGTTGATGAAGCTGGTAAAGCTGATAAAGTTGGTAAAGATTCAAAAAGACTTGGCAAGGTGCGCTTCCCTATGATATGATAGCGATGTACGCGTTTTCAGAAGAGAAAACCGGAATTCGGAGAGAGGGAGAAAACTCCGGGAGGTCAAGATGTCAATCAGCGATGTATCTAATATATTCGGTGTGATCGGCGGACTGGGAATGTTTCTGTTCGGCATGCACCAGATGTCTGATGGTATGCAGCAGACGGCTGGCGGCAGGATGAACCGGCTTCTGGGGATGCTGACCAACAACCGGCTTATGAGCGTCATACTTGGAACCGTGATCACGGTGATCATTCAGAGCAGCGGAGCTACCACAGTTATGGTGGTAGGCTTTGTGGGCGCGGGAGTGATGAATTTGAGTCAGGCAGTGGGCATTATCATGGGTGCCAACATTGGTACCACCATTACCGGCTGGGTGGTTTCTCTAAGCCAGCTGGGCAGTGCCATGACAGTGCTGAAGCCTATTTTTTATGCTCCGCTGATGATCGGGATTGGCTCTGTTCTGATCTTGTTTTTGAAGAAGCAGAGCGACCATATTGCCGGACAGATCCTGGTGGGTCTGGGCCTGCTCTTTATGGGGCTGGATATGATGTCCTCATCCATCTCCGGCTACACGGACGCCCCGATTTTCGGGAAGGCGTTTACTCTCTTGGGGGATAATCCTTTCCTGGGTATTCTGATCGGTATTGCGGTAACGCTGATTCTTCAGAGTTCATCGGCTTCCGTCGGTATTTTGCAGACTCTGGCCATGAGCGGCGTGGTGACGGCCAGCGCGGCGGTCTATATCGCCCTGGGCGAGAATATCGGCGCCTGTTCCACCGCCATGATTTCCAGTGTGGGCGGTTCCAGAGACGCCAAGAGGGCGGCGGCCATCAATCTGATCTTCAATATTATCGGCGCGGCGCTGTGCGTGGCAGCGGCGTTTATCTTTTTCGCTGTTAATCCGGCTATAGCGTCAGGGAAGGTGGCGGCGGTTCAGATTGCGATCTTCCATACCGGTTATAATATTGTCAAGACCATCGTTCAGTACCCATTTGCGGATCAGATTGTGAAGCTGTCCGGACTGCTGGTGAAAGAGAAGGCCGATGAGACCGAAAAGTCGGAGGAGGATGATGAGGAAGCGCTTACTCTGCGCCATCTGGACGAGCGTATCTTCCGCTCGCCGGCTTTTGCTGTCGAGACGGCTTCTCTGGAGATTCAGCATATGGGTCAGATCACCATGAAAAATGTGCGCCACAGCATCGACGCCATCCTGACCGGCAACCTGGACGAGATCGAGGAAGTGTATCAGATTGAAAAAACCATTGATAAAATGGCCCAGATGCTGACAGAATATATGATAAAGATTGAAAATCTGTCTCTGACGGAGCATCAGAAGCTGGTGGTCAACAATCTGTTCTACAGCGTCAGCGATATCGAGCGCGTAGGGGATCACGCGGAGAATCTGGCGGATCTGGCGAAATATATGGTGGAGCACAAACTGGATTTCTCAGAAACCGGGGACAACGATCTAAGGGAGATCAGCGGGCCGGTGTTCAAATCCTTTGAATACGCCATCGAGGCCAGGCGCACCGGCAACATGGATGCGGTCCGCAAGGTCAGCCAGTATGAGGACGAGGTGGACAATCTGGAAGAAGAACTGCGCGAGAAGCACATCGAACGTCTGTCCAGGGGAGAATGCGTACCTTCTTCCGGAATCGTGTTCCTGGATATTCTGACCAACCTGGAGAGAATCTCCGATCACGCCTACAATCTGGCAGGATATGTGAAGAACGAGATGTAGCGCAGGCTCAACGCCTGTTCTTGCGGCTGGTTTCCCGCTGGGGCCGGAGTTCAGATGCTTACGGGCAAGTTCAACGCCTGCTTTGCGTTTGATTTCCGCTGCGGCCGGGGTTCAGACGGCGTATCTTCTTGTGCGGCCTGAGGTCGTACAAGAAGCATCGGATGTCCATTTATAATTTATAAAAAGGGCTTGCTATTTCTGGCAAAATTATGTAGAATAGGAACAGGTTGATTATATTTTCACAATCCCATATTATTTATCTTTATTAGGAGGACAAAGACATGGCAGTAAAAGTTGCAATCAATGGTTTTGGACGTATCGGACGTCTGGCTTTCCGTCAGATGTTTGGAGCAGAGGGATATGAGATCGTAGCGATCAACGATCTGACCGATCCCAAGATGCTGGCTCATCTGTTAAAGTATGATACCGCTCAGGGCGGATATGCAGGCCATATCGGCGAGGGCAAGCACACTGTAGAAGCCGGCGAGGACAATATCGTTGTTGACGGCCAGAAGATCACGATTTATAAAGAAGCAGACGCTTCCAAGCTTCCCTGGGGCGAGCTGGGTGTTGACGTAGTTCTGGAGTGCACCGGCTTCTATACCAAGAAGGCAAAAGCACAGGCTCATATCGACGCAGGCGCTAAGAAGGTTGTTATCTCCGCTCCGGCAGGCAACGATCTTCCCACCATCGTATTCAGCGTAAATGAGGACACCCTGACCAAGGATGACACCATCATTTCCGCAGCTTCCTGCACCACCAACTGCCTGGCTCCCATGGCTAAGGCTCTGAACGACTATGCTCCGATTCAGTCCGGCATCATGAGCACCATTCATGCTTACACCGGCGACCAGATGATTCTGGACGGACCTCACAGGAAAGGCGATCTGCGCAGAGCAAGAGCAGGCGCTGCCAACATCGTTCCCAACTCCACCGGCGCTGCCAAGGCTATCGGCCTGGTTATCCCCGAGCTGAACGGCAAGCTGATCGGCTCCGCACAGCGTGTACCGGTTCCGACAGGTTCCACCACCATCCTGACCGCAGTTGTCAAGGGCGCTGATGTGACCGTAGAGGGAATCAACGCAGCTATGAAGGCAGCTTCTTCCGCTTCCTACGGCTACAACGAGGATCCCATCGTTTCCTCTGATGTTATCGGCATGACCTACGGCTCCCTGTTCGATGCTACCCAGACCATGGTTGCCAAGATTGCTGACGATCTGTATGAGGTTCAGGTTGTTTCATGGTATGACAACGAGAACTCCTACACCAGCCAGATGGTTCGTACCATTAAGTACTTCGCAGAGTTGGGATGACTGTGAGCACTTAATGAGCGCAAGCCAAAGGCGCAGCGCGAATTTAGTACGAACGTCGTTCCCGAACCTTAGCGAGTGCGAGCCGTCAGGCGAAGCACGAGGTTAGTTGAGGGAACATACCCGAATCACTTAATGAGCGCAAGCCAAAGGCGCAGCGCGAATTTAGTGCGAACAAAATATATCAAAGTGACCACTAGGGTCCGGTCGTCAGGGCCGGACCCTTTTTCATCTCACAGGATATCGTATCCAGTGGGACGAACGCTGACCGGCGGTCAGGCCGGTTGGGCGGGATATTATATGACAGAAAGGAATTATAACTATTATGCTGAACAAGAAAACAGTAGACGATTTGAAGGATGTAAAAGGGAAAAAAGTCCTGGTACGCTGCGATTTTAATGTGCCGCTGAAGGAAGGAAAGATTACCGACGAGACCCGTATCGTGGCCGCTCTGCCCACCATCAAGAAACTGATGAATGACGGCGCGAAGGTTATCCTTTGCTCTCATTTGGGCAAAGTAAAGAATGGCCCCAACGAGGGTGAGTCCCTGGCCCCCGTAGCTGCCAGACTGACTGAGAAGCTGGGCAAGGAAGTTGTATTCGTATCCGATTACAACGTGACCGGCGAAGCTGCTACAGCTGCCGTAGCTGCCATGAAGGACGGCGATGTGGTTCTTCTGCAGAATACCCGTTTCCGCGGCAAAGAAGAGACCAAGAACGGCGAAGAGTTCTCCAAGGAACTGGCCGATTTGGCTGACGATTACGTATGCGATGCTTTTGGTTCCTCTCACAGAGCCCATGCTTCCGTTGAGGGCGTGACCAAATTCATCACCGCCAAGGGCGGCACCAACGCTGTTGGTTATCTGATGCAGAAAGAAATTGATTTCCTGGGAAACGCGGTGGAGAATCCCGTAAGACCTTTCGTAGCCATTCTGGGCGGCGCCAAGGTTGCCGACAAGCTGAACGTAATCTCCAACCTGCTGGAGAAGTGCGACACCCTGATCATCGGCGGCGGCATGGCGTTTACCTTCCTGAAGGCTCAGGGCAAGGGCGTAGGCAATTCCCTGGTTGATGATGAGAAGATCGATTACTGTAAGGAAATGATGGAGAAGGCCGCGAAGCTGGGCAAGAAGATGCTTCTGCCTGTAGATACGGTTGTTGCCGCTTCCTTCCCCAATCCCATTGACGCGCCCATCGAGGTTTCCGTGGTTTCTTCCGATGCCATTCCGGCTGACATGGAAGGCCTGGACATCGGACCCAAGACCGCTGAGATGTATGCTGAGGCTGTGAAGTCCGCCAAGACCGTTGTCTGGAACGGCCCCATGGGCGTATTTGAGAACCCGATTCTGGCCAAGGGAACTATCGCGGTAGCCAAGGCTCTGGCTGAGACTGAGGCGACCACCATCATCGGCGGCGGCGATTCCGCGGCAGCGATGAACCAGCTTGGATTTGCCGACAAGGTAAGCCACATTTCCACCGGCGGCGGCGCTTCTCTGGAGTTCCTTGAGGGCAAGGTGCTTCCGGGCGTTGCGGCGGCGGATGACAAAGAGTGATTCTAACTTAATACACGCTATTTGAAAAAGGAGACAAGGTTATGGCAAGAAAGAAAATCATCGCCGGCAACTGGAAGATGAACATGACACCGACCCAGGCCGTTGCGCTGGTCAATGAATTAAAGCCGCTGGTGGTAAATGATGATGTGGACGTAGTATTCTGCGTACCGGCCATTGATATTATCCCCGCTATGGAGGCCGCTAAGGGCACCAACATCAATATTGGCGCTGAGAATATGTATTTTGAGGACAAAGGCGCGTATACCGGCGAGATTGCTCCCGGCATGCTGACCGACGCGGGCGTGAAGTATGTAATCATCGGCCATTCCGAGAGAAGAGAGTATTTCGCCGAGACCGACGAGACGGTCAACAAGAAAGTGCTGAAAGCATTTGAGTATGGCATTACCCCCATCATCTGCTGTGGTGAGTCCTTAAAGCAGAGAGAGCAGGGCATCACCATCGACTGGATCCGTCAGCAGATCAAGATTGCTTTCCTGAATGTGACTGCGGAGCAGGCTAAGACCGCTGTGATTGCTTACGAGCCCATTTGGGCCATCGGCACCGGCAAGGTGGCGACTACGGAGCAGGCTCAGGAGGTCTGCGCGGCGATCCGTGTCTGCATCGGCGAGCTGTATGATGAGGCTACTGCTGAGGCCATCCGTATCCAGTACGGCGGCTCCGTATCCGCAGGCAGCGCTCCCGAGCTGTTCGCCCAGCCGGATATCGACGGCGGCCTGGTAGGCGGCGCTTCCCTGAAGCCTGACTTCGGAAAGATCGTCAACTATAACAAATAATTAAAATTTAGCCATTTTAACCAAATAAAACACTCCAAAACGTCGCGGAACGCCATGAAATTCAGCAGTTATTGCTAAATGGAAGGCGTTCTGTGGCGTTTTATAATTTTATTACTATCACTTTATCACCTGCAATATCATCCCTCATGAAAAAGTGATAATTTAAAATAAGAAAAATCAGGAGATCTCCTAATAACCTTTGGTATCTGAACCAATCCGCGTATGAGCCCCTTCTCTTTTAGCGATTTGATTTTTGTGGAAACGCTTTTGCGGCTCATCCCCAGTTTTCAATCAGACCGGCGAGATAGACAGATGGATGCCAATTATCCCGGTGAGATGACGGGAGAGATGCCGGTGGAGATTGAAACCAGGGGAAACGGGGACGAACCGTACTGGTCCTCCGGTAATAACGCACTTATAAGGAAGTGTGTTACGACAAATAGTCGTCAAATCTTACCAATCACAATTATGCTAAAACGCTTGACATTGTAAACCAAAACACATATAATGAGAATGAAATCGAAAGGAGATAATCACATGGCTACAATTCCTACTCAAGTCCGCATTGATGCGGATATCAAGCGTGAGGCAACGGCGCTCTTTGCCAGTCTCGGTTTGGATATGTCGGGCGCGGTGAATCTGTTCCTGCATCAGTGCGTCCTTCGCGGAGGATTGCCCTTTGCTGTGGAAGTGCCGCAGTACAGTGACAAAACGCTCGGCGCGATGGCGGAGGCCAGAAGAATATCCCGCGACCCTGACGTTAAGGGATACAACAGCATGGAAGAGTTAAAGGCAGCGCTTAACGACTGATGTACCAAGTCAAATTCACCACGACTTACAAGAAAAGCTATAAGCTGATGAAGAAGCGCGGCCTCGACCTCGCTTTGCTGGATGAGGTAGTCGATTTGTTGCGTCAGGGCAAGCAGCTCGACGAAAAATATCGGGATCACGGCTTGTCCGGTAATTTTGCCGGGTTTCGGGAGTGCCATATCAAACCGGATTGGCTGCTCGTCTATCTGATCGAAAACGACGTGCTGACCTTGACTCTTGTGGACACAGGCTCGCATTCCGATATTTTCAAAAAATAAACCATCCCGAAGTAAACGGACTGCGTGTATGAAGATATGCGCGATCCGTTTATCTATCGTGCCAACGGTCGCCCATCTCTGCGGTGATCCGAGAGTGGCACAGTTTGCAAAGAGCCATCAGATTGGACTCAGCGTATGTCCCTCCCTGGGAGAGCGGCAGCTTGTGATGTTTTTATATTTATGGTAAAATGTATTTAGTTATCGGATAAGGAATGGATTTGAAATGGATAATGAGAAAATGGAATTTGTGATTTTCTGCATAGAAAATGTGGCGGCATATCTGCATGTGGACGCAGCCGTTGTTTATGATGCCTTTGCACGGGAAAGCGATATCTTAGACGGTTATATTATTCCCTGTTATGATGTGCTTCACACGCAGGGAAAGGATTATATTGTGAATGACTTGATTGATATGATGAAAGAAAAGGGAGTAATCGTATGATTTTATTTCATGGTTCTGACAGGATAGTGATGAAGCCAGATATTTTACATTCCCGAAAAGAAGTTGATTTTGGAGCCGGTTTCTATACTACACCTATCGAAGAACAGGCAAGGAGTTGGTGTAGGAAGTTCGTTCGAAGGGGAAAACCTGGAGTGGTTTCGGTATATAATCTGGATGAGATTGCATTTAAGACATATTGTACGAAAAGATTTGAAGGTTATTCGGAGGAATGGCTGGACTTTATTTCGCAGTGCCGTACTGGAAAGGATTTGTCTGATTACGATATAGTGATAGGCGGCGTAGCGAACGATCGTGTATTTGATACAGTGGAGTTGTATTTTGACAAATTGATCAGTCGTTCAGAAGCAATCGGTCGGTTAGCTATGGAAAAACCGAACTTGCAGATTTGTTTTCGCAGGCAGGAGGTTTTAGACCGATACTTGAAATTTGAGAGGAGTTTTCCGATATGAAGGCAAATGCCACGTTATTGCATATGAAATATGGTCGAATTATCTTGAAGTTTGCAGAGCTGGCAGATATATCCGCCAGAGAAGCTATGGATTTTTTTTACCATTCGACAGAGAGGGAATTGATCCGGGATGGCGTATCGGATCTTCATTGTATGAGTGATGCTTATCTGGCGGAAGATTTGCTGGAGGAGTATCGGGAAGCAAGGTCGTAATAGTTGTATGCGATACATGCCACGCCGGCAATCCATGCTTACAGACAAAATGAGAGCCTCAATCGGTCCAGGTGCAGGACTGACTGAGGTGCTTTTTGTATTATGTCAGTATGCAAAAAACGCGCCAGTGACGCGTTTTTTGTATTTTGAACGATGCGATCGAGATTCATGGACAAAATAATCTTGTAGAATATATGATGAATTATTGTATTGATTTCTTCCGAAAATGGATGTCCGTTTACAGTCCGGAGCCTGACACCCATATTCTTTCAGGAATCAAAGGACAATCCTTTTGAAAAGGTTGTCCGAAAAATTCGGGAAATAATAGAAGCGAATCAAAAGAAGTTTTCAAAGCACCATATTAACAATCAGTCCTGTCACTAGCGAAAACGCCATGACAAAGACGAGATAAAGCAAAAACCGCTTCATTCCCAGCACGATCTTCAGCGCGCCCAGGTTTGTGATCTTGGTCACCGGCATTAGAACGCCGAAGCCCTCGTTTGCCTTACCGAACAGAGCAGCGAATTTGTCCGCCGGGATATACCGCTGGAACAGGGCGGAAAGCAGTACGCCAACGAGAAACCAAAGTCCCGTTGCTTTGATGTTTCTGCCGAGGTTGAACAGAAACCGCAAAAACAGGTTCGGGTGGGTGTCGTGGCTTGCCCTCGGTTCAAAACCCTCGAAGTTGAAAAATGGCTTGTCCTTATAAAAGATATGTACCACGATGCCCGCTGTGATTCCGCAAATCGTGCAGGATACGATACGGATCACCAGCGCCGTCAAGCCCAAAGCTGTGGAATACATGATGAGCTGAGGGTTCAAAAGGACGCTGGACATCATAAACGCCGCCAGCCAGTCGTGGCGCATTCCATGTCTTGAAAACGACGCCGCAATGGGAATCGTGCCGTACATGCAAAGCGGCGAGGCAATACCTAAAAGGCTTGCCGGAACAACGCCCCACAGTCCCCACTTCTTATCCCGGATACGGTCGAAAGCTCCGTGAATGGCGTCCTTTGCGAACACCGAAACCAGGGAACCCACGACCATTCCGAGAACCCAGTATGCGGCAATCTGCCGGAGCTGGAGCAGAAAGTAATACCACACATAGACGAACTCCCGCCGCAGAAGATTAAATACCTCATTCATCGATGCTCACCAGATTATAAGTGCGGCTGCCCAGGCCGATTTCTTCGGCGTGTTCCAACGTATGCAGACCGTTCCGGGATTCAATACGCTGTACCAGGGAGGCTCCGTCGCCGTCTTTCTGTGCGTAGACAAGATCAATACAAGCCTGATCCAGCGCCACAGGATCGGTTGACGCCAGGATGCCGATATCGTGCATATCCGGCTCGGCGGGATTGCCGTCGCAGTCGCAGTCCACGGACAGGCGGTTCATCACGCTGATATAGGCGATCCGTTCCCCATTTCCAAGATAATCGGATACGGATTTTCCCGCCTCCGCCATAGCTTCCAGAAAGGCGTCCTGCTCGCCGCCCCACATACTGCCGCCTGTTCCGCCGCTGTGGATCCACGCTTTTCCCTCGCTGGAGCCAAGCCCGATGGAAATGTTCTTGATGGCGCCGCCGTAACCCGCCATGGCATGGCCCTTGAAGTGGGAGAGGACAAGGTAGGAATCGTAGTCGGCAAACGCGGCTCCCACATAGTTTTCTTTCAGAACCGAGCCGCCGTTTACCGGCAGCGTCATAGAACCGTTTTCATCGAGAATCTGAAAATCCGCGATTTCGGTGAAGCCGTGATCCTTCGCCACCTGATAGTGCATGGCCGTCTCGGAGCGGGAGCCGCCGTAGGCGGTGTTGCACTCTACGATCGTGCCGTCCACAGCTTTCACCACGTCTTTGATGAGCTGGGGATCCAGGTAATTGCTGGCCGGAGGTTCGCCGGTGGAGAGCTTGACGGCGACTTTCCCTGTGGGCGTCCAGCCCAGGGCTTTATAAATTGCCATCATGCCCTCCGGGGAGATGTCAGTCGTCATGTAGACGATTGGAACATCCGAATCGGAATCTGTTCCGGACGGATTACCATGGTACGATGTTTGATCCTGATTTCCGGAACTGCCTGCTGCCGCTTCACTCTGTGTACTGCAGCCTGTGAATGCCATTAACAGTAACAGGAATGCGAGGAAGAAAGGAAAAAACGGTTTTCTCATACTTGGATCTCCTTGTTTTTATAATTTTTTGCCGAGGTCATACGCCATTTGCGGATATTTGGAATGCTGCGTCATAGATGGTGTGCCGCATCCTTTCCCCAAGACCATTCCCTGATCCTTCAGATTCAGATACCGCACAAGCGTATGATAATGAGATTCCAGCGCCTCAAACGTCCATGTGTCGCTATTCCAGGCAACAGCCAGAAGCGCGGACTTCATATGCCTTCGCTGGATGCTGCTGTTAAAAGCACAGAACCGGTCGATTATTGTTTTAAGCTGAGCGCTCATCCCATAATAGTAAAGCGGCGTCACAAACACCATCATGTCCGCATCCAGTATTTTCTGCCGTATCTCGTTCACATCATCTTTTTGAACGCACGGGCCTTCGTACCCGCAATGAATACAGCCGGTGCAGGGGTGGATATTGGCATGGGCGACATCGATTGCCTGTACGCTGTGACCGGCCTCCGTTGCTCCCCGGATGAACTGCTCTGCCAGCAGATTGGATGACCCGTTTCGATTGGGGCTGCCCTCGAGCACTACAATATTCATAGTGATTCCTCCCTTCGCTTCCGCTCGGAAGCATTGTTTCATCTTGCTATTCCCGCAGAAATTCTTTGTCCGCGCTGGTAAACCCTTGTTCATCGGAAATATACCGCTCCGCCTTCATGTGCAGATCGTACTTCTCCCGAAGTTCAGCGATCTCGGCCATCATGGGCGAGGCGTGATGTACGTCGATTGCGTGCTGATCTTTCCAACTGTCAATGAGCAGAACGGTTTCCTCGTCCTCCATGGGGAAGAAATATTCATACCGCAGATTTCCGTCCTCTGCGCGAATGGCACTGACGATACCGCTCGTTATCATTTCCTGCGCAAATTTTCTGGCGTTCCCATTGACGCCGCTGTAGTATAGATTCACTGTAACAGCCATTTTGTACCTCCTGCTGTATTTACTTTATGTTGTTGGTTTCCAGCCATGCGGCTATATCGTCCGGCAGGCTGCTGCCGCCGGAGTAGTGGATGGACAGGGGCTCACCCATGGTTGCGTCGGGGGCCAGCTTGGTGATCGCCGTCAGACTCTGCCCGAAGCGCCCGCCTCCGTGGGAGCAGAACGGAATGATGGTTTTGCCTGCAAAATCGTATTCCTCCAGGAAAGAGGCGATCGGCATGGGGATGGACGCCCACCAGTTGGGATAGCCCAAAAGAATGGTGCCGTACTGCTCAAAATTCTCAACCTTGTTTTTGATCTCCGGTCTTGCCTGAATGTTCTGATCGTGCTGGGCTTGGTCGAGTACGGTGTTGTAGTCGGTGGAATAGGGCGTCACAAGCTCAATCTCAAAGAGGTCGGCACCGGTCTGGGACTGGATTTCCTCTGCAATGCCTCTTGTGTTGCCGCCCCAGGAGAAGAATGCGATCAGCACCTTGCCGCCGGTTTTGGTGCTATTTTCCGTCTCCGCGCTGACAATATTCCCTGTGCCGTTTACGGCGCCTCTGACCAGCCGGATGCCGAGATTGAAGCTGCCTTTATCCTCCGGCAAAGTGGCGCGGTAGGCCGAGCGCATATTCTTGGCAAAATCGTTCCAACCGCCGCCGCGGTAGACGCGCCGCGTCCCGGTTTCCGGACCGGTGGGATCGGCGTTCGCGGCCGTATCATACGCGCCGTAGTAGTCCCACACCCATTCGCTGACATTGCCGTGCATATTGTAAAGTCCCCAGGCGTTGGGTGAGAAGCTGTCCACGGCAACCGTCGTCTGCCGGTACTCGCCGGGTTTCGTTGTGAGATTCCCTTGAGAAAAATAGTTGTCCTCGATCTCGTAGGGATAATGCCCGTAGTAGTTGGATTCCTCCGGGTTGATAGAGGTTTCGGTGTTAAAGGGCGTCGTCGTCCCGGCGCGGCAGGCGTATTCCCATTCCGCCTCGGTAGGCAGACGATAGCCGTTGGATCTCCGATCCCATGTGACGGTCTCTCCGTCAACGGTATAGGCAGGCGTGAGGTTTTCTTGCTCGCTAAGAGCGTTACAGAACGCGACGGCATCCAGCCAGGACACATTCTCCACCGGCAGATCGTCCCCGCTGAAGCTGGAGGGGTTACTGCCCATTACAGCATTGTATTCGCTCTGTCTGACCTCATAGGGGTTCATGTAAAAATCACTGACCGTTACCGTATGCTGTGTCTCATCCGCCGAGCGCCACGGTTCATCCTTGGGGCTTCCCATGGCAAAGCTGCCGCCCCTGATCAATAAGAAGCCATCTTCTACGGATGTTGTCTGCTCTTCCGGCTGGCTTGGCTCAGAAGAGGGTTCCGCATTTTCAGACCGGCCGGGATCTGAATTGATCTCTGCATTTTCAGACTGGCCGGAACCCGAAGAATCTATCCCCTTCTGGGCGGTATCTGCGTTTCCGTGCGAACCAGACGCCAGTGACGCGCTGTCCGTGCTGATTTCCTCCGGCGGCTCTGCGGGATTATTCTGCCACGGCTCACTTTGCGATGGCAGGTTCAGCCCAACCGCCACAAAGGCACAAACAAGCGCCGGAATGAGAAAAGCCACGGCCTTATAGATTTGCCCGTTTGAGTGTTCCTTTTCGCGTTTCTGCCCAACCTTGCGGAGAAGCTTATTTACTCAAACTTCCCACACCATTTGGTGTGATGCACATTGAAAAATCAATACTTTAACCGATAAAAATGGCATAAA
>CANQRW010000078.1 GCA_947626365.1 uncultured Lachnospiraceae bacterium | reverse complement strand
GATTCCCACGGGACAAAATGAGCGCAGAAGCGAATTTTGGCACCGTGGTAGAATCTTGCTCTATGAAACCGACACTTTCCCCGTCCTCGTTTCCCTTTACTCCCTACACCACTGAAAAATGAAAAACTGCCAAACTCCCCGCAATGTTTCTTTTGCCTCTAACACGGACGCGGCGGGCGTTTTGCCAAACGGGGAGAGAAATTTTCCTTTCGCATAAGGAACACCAGCAGGACGATTTCTGCAACCGCAGAAACAAAAAAAGCAGCAAATCTTTTGGAAAGACTTACTGCTTCATGGTATGGGACGTCCTTATTCAGACTTGTCGGAAAGGAATAGCTCGCGCAGCGAGGTGTTCCTCTCCGGCAAGTACACAAAGGGGTAGCTGGCTCTGCCAGCGTAGGGGAGCTGTAGGCTCCCCTGACAAAAAGAAAAGCAGGAAACCATTTCTGATTTCCTGCTATGCAATGTTGTTGTTAGACGGTGGGGTATTAAGTTTTAGATTGAAATTTCAACTCTACAAGCGGGAATTCATCTCTCCAGTTCTGTTCACTTACTGGTGCATAAGCATCTGATCTGCACTGCGCCTGAACCTAATCATTTCTCAAACATGATAACGCCGCACTCATAGGGATGGTCTAAGTAGATTGCGGTTCGACCTTCAGGTTTATTCCTCAGTATTTTCAGAACGACAAGGAAATCACCGCCTCCGCTTAAAATCATGAGCTCTGCCAAAGCTAAAAGCAGATAATTGTCCGTAAAGATGGAAGCTGTTGTCAGCCCGCTCCCAAGAACCAGAGTTGGCATCACGGAGCCTGTGATGTACTGCATTTTCGTGAGTGGCTCCACGCAGGTACAGTACGGTGTCAGGGCCTCCCAGATCACGCCGAAGGAGATGGACTGAAAATGGTTTCTAGCAAAGCATCCCCAAGTCAGGCCATGTATGCCCTCATGAACTACAATAAGCAGTATAATCACCGCCAGAAAAAACAGGCATTTCAAGATGGAATCAAGGAAATCCATAAAAGGCGTGTTATGAAAAGCCCAAAACAGCACCCACGCCAGCACCATAAATGGAAGCATAACAACAATCGCCAGGAGATTTGCCTGCCATACGCCAATGATCAGTTCTCTCTTTCGGTATCCCTCCTGCATCATCTGAGAGGAAATCTTTTCTGCGACCTCTTTTCTTTTGAGCTCAGCAGGTGTGAGCACACGTTGCTTTTTCTTTGCCATAAATATCCTCTCCTCAAACTCCAGATTGCCGTCCTCGTTGCTCTCAAGCAAGCATAAAGTTATTTATTTTTCTTCTCTTTATTGCGTTTTGTCAATTCTATAATAATTCCTATGCAAAACCATGCAATGCCCAAAACTATAAGTATTGTACTAATCATAATTATTTCTCCTATAATGACGATTTGTCGAACAGTTTTCCGCTCGATATTTGGTATTATACCACTTAAATGTGAAAAAATCTACGGTTCTTTAAGTCGGTTGATCAAATTATCCTGAGTCCATGTTGGATAAAAGGCGCTCTGGTGATTTATCATCGACAGAGTGATTATACCATCTTACCCTTACTCGGAATAGCACGGGACGGCTGTCTATACAGTTATGTTTGCGTCGCTTCTTTACCGTACATGAGCATTCGATCAGCGAGATCAGCGAATACCTCTGTTTCTCGTCCCAGTCGTATTTTCAGAATGTCTTCAAAAAGAAATACGGCATAACGCCGCTTGCGTTTCGGAAAGAGAATCAGAAGGCACAACACTCTTGACATTTGAACGCAAATTTGCTATCATATAATTATCCCATTCGAAAGGAGCGGCAGATGTTCAACATAGAGTTTTACAGCACCGCAGACGGCACCTCGGAGTTGTGGAACTTTCTTGACAGTCTGCAGCAAAAAAGTTCCAAAAGCAAGGATGCAAGAATACAGCACAAACAAATCGTCATGTATATTCAGCTTCTGGAAGATCATGGCACAAATTTAGGAGATAATGTCACAAAACATTTGGAAGACGGCATATGGGAACTACGTCCCGGGAATAATAGGATACTGTACTTTTACCATAGGAATGACACCTATGTACTTCTCCACTGTTTTCGCAAAAAAATCAAAAAACTCCGCGTCGCGAAATCGAAAAAGCAAAGGCAGAACGCGACGACTGGATTTCCAGAAAGGGATGATCGATATGTCTACATGGGAAGATTATAAAAAACATGTGCGGACAACAAATCCGGAGATCGCCAAAGACATTGATGAAGCCGAAACGCTTTCCCAGATTGTCGGAACTATGATTGAGTGCCGGCATACACTTGCGCTTTCTCAGAGAGAACTGGCAGAGCTGTGCGGACTCCCGCATTCTTCCGTAGCCAGGATTGAATCCGGGAAATCTACCCCTAACCTCAGTACTCTTCTGAAAATCTGCAAGCAGTTGGATCTTCGATTTACGATCAGTCCTGTTTCGCAGACAACGACCCTGAGGAAATAATCCGTGCATATAATATACAATTATGGAAATTAAAAAAGAAACCGGGGCTGCTCACCAGCCACGGCTTCTGCTATAATCGGTCCGCTATCTTTGATACTGCTTCCATAATCATCAGGTATTTCTCAAACTGTCCCATATCCGCTTCTTTCTTAACTTTCGCCATCACGTCGGCAAGAAGTTTCTTTTCCCTGGAATCATCCCCATACAGCAGGCTGTCGACCGATACCCCCAACCCTTCTGAAAGCTTAACCAGGGTTTCCACACTCATTTTCTTATCGCCGCGTTCCAGATTGCCATAGTAGGAACTCGTAATGTCACATCTCTCGGAGGCCTCCTCCTGAGTAAGATTCAGCGCCTTGCGCGCATCCCGGATACGTTTTCCCAACGCTATATAATCTACCATTTGCCGCAATCCTCCTGATTTCATTTTAATGGACGGGATGGGCAAATGAAGTTTCTGTTTGCATTAAAATTCTTGCCCAAAAGCATTATTTGTGATATAGTGATAATAGAGGTCAATCAAAGGGAGGCGCTTCTATGGGCGTGACGGCAGCCGCCTTGGCACCAGTTGCCGCTGCTTCCGGAATAAGTGTTGGGGCAATACTTTTGATATATACTCTCGGCGTAGCAGTCATTATCGCCCTTTTTAACGATTACAAAGTGATTGCGGAACATACAGGCGAAATCTTCCGAGTTATATTGAAAAAGAAATAATAAACACTGAGTCATAAGAAAGGAACGTTTTCAAATATGTCTTTTTTCATGAAACCAGATAACCATGTTTTGGAAGAGAAAAATGGGAAGTCAGCCATCCTTCCAATTATTACCGGAATTATTACAGTTGCCGGACTTCTTCTCAAGAAAAAAAATCACTCTGCCGACAATCCATTGCTAAATGGTGGTGATCCTGAAAAATACATACATTATTAGATTCATGAAATGACTGCTACGCCATTCATAATTAAGAAAGGGATGCTCTTTCTATGTCCAAACAAAAGAATCAAAAAATTCATTCTTTGCTGGAGGACAAAATGGACAAAAAAGTACAGACAGTATTAGATAATCTTTTAACTGAGGCACAAAAAGCAGTTGAGGATCCATCACGAACCCTGAACGATGTCCGCAATCCTGAAATGAAGGATTTATTGCAAAAAGAATCAACTGCAGCAATAAAAGCAATGTCATCCGTCAGCCAAAATGCCAAACATAATGCTGGACTGACAGTTGGCGGAGGAATCGCAGGAGCTGGAGCTGGAACTGCTATAGCAGCAGGAGTGCTTGCAAGCTCTGCAACAGGAATCGGGGTCAGCAGCTTTGTAAGCGGTGCAGGGACAGCTGCCGCTGCGGCAGCAACAGGTGCCGCTGCCGGCTCTGCTGTCCCTATCGTTGGAACAATTGCCGGCGCTGCCGTTGGAGTTAGCATCGGCTTTCTAATCAGTCACAGGAATCAGGAGAAAGCAAAAAAACAGGAGTTTGCTGAACGTGAGGAGCTAAGGAAAGCGATCGAAAAACAAAACAGGTATATACGGCAGCTTGAAAAGGAACTGGAACAGCTTAGGAAGGACTACGAAAATGCCAGCAAAAATGAAGCACGCTACAAATATATCTTAAGCATCATTATGATGCACTATGATCTTAGAGCATCCCTGTTTGGTACAACATAATTCTACCTTGGCGGAGGCAACATTGAAATGAACAATGAGAATCAGGATATCTTGAAAGTCTTAAAATATAATCATGATAAAAGCAAGAATTTATTGGACAAAGCAACAACTCTACACCATGAAATGGACGCTGAAAATGCAGAACACAACACATTTCTCGATCAGCTGGACAGCCTGCTTGGTTTTGATTCATCAAAAGCCGCACAGATTCCCTTGCCGACTGCTTTCAACCAGTCAGAACCTGTCCCCTATCATTCCTTTGACGAATTGGTGCGGGAAGCGAACTCAGCGATTCCCGGCGAGACAACAATTCAGGATATTTTATCGTCTGCAGAGATTGAATCCGCCAGAAGGCATATCGATGATATCTATGATGAGTTCAATAAGCGTACCGGTTTAAAACGTGTCGATATCGCCTTTTTATCCGTTGCCGTAGGACTGCAGGTTCTTCGGCAATATGTACTCGATCCCTGGTTGAAAAGCCACCGCCAGGCAGCCAAATCAACGGATGAAAAAGGCCGTAAAGAAAATGCCGGTCCGGGATGGTATCATGCAAACACAGATAAGATTCTTACTTCAAAAGTACCATTCGATGTTACAAAATACAGTGATTATTCTACCGTCCAGGGTCTTTTAAAGGGAGCAAATAATCATCGTTTTGTAACGCTTGGACATGATCCGCTTCTAGGATGGCTATTTGGCACAATGAATATTTTAACCAGTACAATTACGGTATCTAGTTTTAAAACCGCCCATGTCAAACAACAGGATAACCAAAACGTCATCTATGCTATGGCAAGCACTTACAAAGCCGGAAAGGCCAGTATTCACCGCATGTTTCACGAGGGTATCGAAGGAAAGAAGGCCGTCGCCTTTGCCCTTGCCAGAGAAGCAATCCACCTGAAATCGGATATCAATACAAAATTAAGTCTTCCTATACCTGTCATATCTGCCATTTCACCGAAACTTGCCGCACAGCTTTCTACATACGGAATCGACACCGCAGGCGTCGGTACTGAAATTGCCCTATCTTCCGTAATCAATACGCTGATTTCTATGGTTCACAGATTATTTTTTGATGAAAGTATAGACGACGAAAAATTATATGAAGTGCGAACCAGAAAAATACTTCTCTATTCCAACAGCATTGCCTCGACAAGCAATATCATTGTTTCAGCTCTTAAACAGGACGCAGGGGTTTTGGATGTTGGAGGACTGATTGTGATGATCGGCAGATTATTCAGCGATATCGGATTTATAACGCAGGTAAAGCAAGATTACATAGAAAATCAATTGGAAATCAATTTCCGCGGAACAATGGATGAATTGGATCTCATGTATAATAATAAATTTTAAAAATGACACCAGATGGCACTCCCAAATGGTATACTGTAACTGTCTGAGCAGTTACACGGAAGCTCGGCGAAAGGAGAACGCCGTTATGTCCCAACAAGAATTTGTCCATAAACATGACCGGGTACTGGAAATTTACACAAGGCTGATAGGAGGCGAAATCATAAGAAAGCAGGAACTGGCAGAGGAATACGGAGTCAGTCCCCGTTCTATCCAGCGAGACATCGATTCAATCCGCGATTTTCTCTCCAATCGCACCGTAAGTGAAGGGAATAAAACGGATATTGTATATGATTACACGGCAAAAGGATTCCGGGCCGTCAGTCCGCAGTCTGCCACCCTAACCAATGCGGAACTCTTTACTGCCGCTAAAATCCTGCTGGAAAGCCGTGCCTTGCCTAAAAGCGAGATGGAACGCATCATATCGGAACTGATCGAAGCCGGACTCCCCGCTTCGGAGCGAAAGAAGATGTCCGGCCTTCTCAGCAATGAACTGTTCCATTATGTAGAACCGCGGCACGGAAAAACGCTGGTAAACCAGGTATGGGAACTCGGAAGCGCCGTATACGGACATCGCCTTGTTGAACTGGAATATCAAAAGGCCAACGGCGAAATCACAAAGGCCGTGATAAAACCAGTCGGAATCATGAATTCGGAATACTATTTTTATCTGATTGCTTATATCGGAGATAAGGATAAGAAATATCCCGGATATCCTACCGTGTACCGGATTGACCGGATTGTAAGCTGCATAGTACGGGAAGAAATTTTCCGTGTCCCCTACCGTGACCGTTTTGAAGAAGGGGAATTTCGGAAGCGGATTCCCTTCATGTATACGGGGAAACTGCATCGAGCCAAATTTATTTATAAAGGCTCTGATATCAATGCTATCCTAGATCGGCTGCCTACGGCAAAAGCCGAGCAGCAGAAAGACGGAAATTATATAGTTACCGCAGAAGTGTTTGGAGAAGCCGGACTTAATATGTGGCTGAGAGGACAAAATATAGAATATTTTGACAATCCTTCTGAATAAGTTCAGGCATTATAAGATTGCATCTCCCGAAAAAAGGAGATAATATATCAAAACAGAGGAGGAAAAAAATGAGCGAAAAGAAAAAGGATCCCTATGTGAAAAAGAAAAAAGACATGAATTTCCAAAGCATAGAATCCATGCAGTCCGTCGTGAATGTCGTCAACGAAGCTGCCGAAGCTTTAAACGACAAAACCCGCACAATCCGGGAAAGTGCTATTCCGGAGGTATTGGCCGGGGCATTGGGTGCCGGAATAGGCGGCGTCGGATCTTTTGCCGCACTGTATGGCCTTGGCTCTGTAGTGGGGCTGTCTGCCGCCGGAATCACATCTGGTCTTGCGACTGCGGGCGCGGTGGTCGGCGGCGGGATGGTTGCGGGTATTTTTGTTCTCGCCGCACCAGTCGCAGGTTTGGCAGCCGCCGGAGTCGGAGTTGCGTCTCATCTGAAAAGCAAACAGCTCCGGCAGGAAAAAGAACGCTTATACAAAGAAGCCATTAGAAAGCACGATGCCATCATCAAAGCATTGAGATCGGAGGCCAACGCAGATCAGGAAAGAATCAATTATCTTCAAAGCCTGAATATTCTGTTACAACAGGCGATCAAAGATTTGAGAAAGGATCTGGGTATTGCGTCATGAGCAAGTACCATTACAGCGAATTGGAACAGCAGCTGAACGATGTTCTCGCATATCAGACAAAGGAGTTGTCAGAGATTCATCTGCCGTCCCTGTCCGAAGTTGATGAACGGATATCCGAAAGCGAAGCATTACTCCAAAGCCTTGGATACAACGCACAACTGAAGGAGTTGAAAAGAAACAAACAACAGTCTCTCTCTGATCTGCCCAGAAAGGTTATGGTCGTTCCATCATGGGAAAATCTATGCCTGGAAGCGGAAAAAAACATCGGAACAGGATACGCACTGGAAGATCTGTTTACTCCTGAAGAACTGGCAAATAATGAAACGGCCATTCAGAAGTTGAATGAAGAATATAAGGCTCTCCATCGCTTAGATAAGTATGATATTGCAATCAGCGCCTGTGCAGGATTACTCGGTGCCGCCGTTGATATTTTACTGGTCGGCATCCCGCAGAGGACTCCTGATGGTCTCAAGGGCGGAACCCTTGCAAATTATGTACGAGACTGGTTCAATAAAAAATACCCAGAAGAAGAAATGGAAAAACTGGCTGCTTCAAAAGCCAGTAAAGTTCCATACGATGCTCAGGACAATCGGAATACCACGGTTCCTATTGAGGGTCTGTCAGCCTATTATCACCGACTGCTTTCACTAGGACATGATCCTTTGCTCGGCCTTATTTTCGGGGTTGCAGATATACTTACCGGCAGAATGACAACAATCGATAAGAAAGGGAAGATCGTTTCTCAAGTGATGGAAAACTATGCCGACAGGAAAGAAAGTGATATTTTTGCTGCTATCGCAAAACAAATTCTTCATTTCAAATCCGATATCACAACATCGATGGGACTGCCTGCTCCATTAATGGGTCTGTTTAACCTGCTCCAATTTGGAAGTATCGGTGAAGAAGAGCAGACGATTGCCGAAATCGTCCAGGGAATGTATTACGAGGGCTACGATTTTATTCACTTTTGCACCCTGTCTATTCCAGTAATGATTGTCGAAGTGGTCACACGGATTGGATATGGAATCAAGAGAATCAAGGATGGGCATCCCATAAAGGAATCCATACCATTTTCTCTAAATCGCGAGAAACACCCAAAACTTGCAACGATGCTTTTTATAGGCCATTCAGCTGCTACCGCTGCAAACGCTGGGAAAGTATATTTCACAAAAAATCCGATGGCGATCAACTCCCCGCAATGGCTTGCTTTTGCAAAGTATTCCTACCAGCAACTGAAATGGGCCCTGGTCGAAAAGCCCAATGCAAGGGACGCTTATGTTCGCGGGATTTTGAATGAAGAACTTACGGAAATTCTCGGTTCAGTTGATGAGACCTTTGCCGAGTTCTCTGCAGATTATATAGTAGTATTTGAATAGTCTGGTTCATGCTGAAGTATCTTCCTAAAAGCTTTACTTTGCTTAAAGCAAAGTAAAGCTTTTTACTATCAAAATCAGGGGCCAAAACCATTATCAACGAAGGGGAACTGGCATGACTCCCCCCAGACTGCAGGTTTTAGCCCGCAGCAATGATGTAAAGGAAATAATAAATGAAGAATACATACCGTATACCCTGCAATGATCTCATCGCGTTAAAATCGTTCCCCGCGGTCTGCGTCTTCGCCAGTTCGTCCGACAGTGCGGCAAGGTCTTCCCTTACCTTCTCCACGTCATAATTGGCATATTCGTACTCGATGTTGTTCGTCGCTCTGCGTCCGTAATCGACCTTGCGCTGCCTGGGCAAACGGGACGCCAGACCCTCGAACTTCTGCTTGCGGGCTGTAAGCTGGGGGATATACACCAGGATCTGGTCAATGGTCATACCGCACCCCGGCACCTCAGTGCTGATATTGAACTGATTCATCGCGTGTTTCAGCAGTCGGATTTGCTCATCGATCTGCATCAGCTTCTGCTGGGTGTCATTAAAACGACCTCCGATACCCGCCCTGCGTCTTTATCCCACAATGTTATGCACCCACACCCGCCGTTTCAAAAGCGCCGCGCCGATAGCGCATTTGATCAGATCCAGGCTTCTGCCGAGGAAGAACAGCGGCACAATGGGCAGAGCGGTGAAATGTCCCACTGCGTAGACCACCGGGATTGAAACCGCCCACACATAAACACCGTCAAAAAAGAACGTGATAACCGTCTTTCCGCCTGAACGCAGAGTGAAATACGACGCGTGGATAAATGCGTGAACCGGCATAAACAGCGCCTCGATCAGGATGAAGACAGCGGCCAGGCTGCGCACACTTTCCGTCGTATTGTAGATCTTCGGGATAAACGGCGCCGCCAGGGACATAAGCGAGCCCATGACCAGACATACCGCCACCGAGAAGAAAATCAGCTTCCGGTCCTGATCCACCGCTTCTTCCATCTTCCCGGCGCCCAGAAGCTGCCCCATAATAATCGCCACCGCGCTTCCCAGCGCCATGAACACCACATTGAACAGATTCGACACCGTGGAAGATATATTCTGAGCGGCTACAACATCGAGTCCCCGGTAAGAATAACACTGCAGAAGCACCGCCATTCCCACGGACCAGATGGCTTCATTAAACATCAGCGGCGTTCCCTTGCGGATAATCTGCCCCACCAGGTGTCGCGGCATCCGCAGGCTGCGGTAGGCATGCACGATAAATGGATTCCTCCCCGCATGGGAATGGGTCCAAACCACCGTGATGGCGCACTCCACAAACCGGGAAAGCACCGTCGCGTAAGCCGCTCCCGCCGCGCCCAGCCGCGGTGCGCCGAAATGACCGAAGATCAGGATATAGTTAAATACCAGATTCACAAGCACAGCAGCCACGCCGGCAGCCATCGGCACGAAGGTCTCGCTGCACTCCCTCAGCGTGCTGGAATAGATCTGCACCACCGCGAACGGCACGAATCCGATCAGCATAATATCCAGATACTGACGGCCGTAGAAGAAGGTCGCCGCGATATCCTCTGCCGCCCCTTCTCCCTGCAGGTAAAGCGAGATCAGCTCCCCGCCGCCCGCCAGGAAAACAGCGATGGCCGCCGCCGTAAACAGCGTACAGATGATGAGTTTAAACCGAAACGTACTTCGGACGCCCTCATGATTTTTCTGTCCGTAAAACTGCGCCCCGAAGATCCCCGCGCCGGAGATCATGCCGAAAATGCAGATATTGTAGACGAAAATCAGGTTGTTGGCGATAGCCACGCCGGACATCTGCACGGTTCCCACCTGTCCCACCATGATATTGTCCAGGAGACTTACGAAATTCGTAATACCGTTCTGGATCATAATCGGAACCGCCACAGTCAGCACCATTTTATAAAACTGCCGGTCGCCGATGTATTTCTTCCAAAAACCTTTCATGGATATGTTCTCCTTCTTCTGTACGCTTATCCGGACGCGGCCGCCATGTGACCAGAGCGTCACCGACACTCTGGTCACATAAAAATACAAGCCAAGCGTCACCGGCGCTCTGGCCGCATGGAAAAACAAGCCAAGCGTCACCGGCGCCCTCTCTGTATGGAAATAAAACGGCCGAAGGCCCATGTGAATTTCCAGGGGCTTCCGGCCAATTAACCTGGGCCAGTTGGATTCGAACCAACGAGTGCAGGAGTCAAAGTCCTGTGCCTTACCGCTTGGCGATGGCCCAATATCTAAGTCCTCTTATATTTCGTTGAGTATTTCGCACACCATATTCGCACACTCCCTCAACATTTTTATCATAGCATAAAGTCACTTTTATTGCAAGAAAAAAAGCCGATCTCGGCTTTTTTATTATCGCATACTCTTCTTAAGAAATATTACTTATCTCAGTTCTTCACGGCTTTATGTTAAAAGCGTCTACCCGATCACCTTCCTGTATCAACGTGCTTTGATATTGAATTTTGGCAACCTCTTTTATCTGCTCTATCTTCGATCGCATTCCGTCTGATTCCTTCATTTCCCTGTAAACTTGTCCCTTCATCGTAAACCGATAGAACTCTGCCGGATTGCCGTCACGATCTGTCTTTGTTCCGGTCGCACGATTCACACGATAGCAATATGTTACATCCTTTATTCTGCCCAGTAGCTGACTAATCGGGTCAGTAGCTGTATCCTCCTTGTCTATCATTTTCGCATACGCTTCCTCTGGTGTCTTGACAGTCGTAATATAAACTTCCGTCCAAAGACCAACTACATTGGCATACCGGCAGTGAAACTCTTTTTTGTAACCTTCCAGTATGCTGAGAAGGGTCGCATAAGGAAGCTGGCCTCGGAACTCGTCCAGAAGAATCACGGTCTCACCTGCATAACCGTCAAATGGGTTCTGATAATCAGATACTATATAGACATTGTCTTCTCCGTATTTCTCGATCAGATCGAAGACCACTCCCGTTTTTCCGCTCCCACTCTCACCAATCAACCAATGGACATTGACTGTCCGCTTGAACGGTGTCTCCTGCTTGCGCTTGTCAAAATACATGTTCTTGATAAGCGCTGTCATTTTCGATTGGAAGAATCGGTCGTCACTTCGGACAATGTCTTGCCAAGATAAGCCCTCATCAATCATATCCCGAATACGTTCAATGTCCGTCCTCTGACCCTGGCGGCCCTTTAGCTCACCGATCTGGCACTTCGCCAGAATCGCCTCGCCCTTCTCCTCAAATTTACCCGTTTTATTTATGTAGGCTTCTACCTGTGTCTTATCACCTCGGGTAATCTCAATATGGGCCGCCGAGCCGAGAAACTTTTTCAGAGTCGTCAGTCGGAGTTGATTCACACCGCAGAATACAGCGTGAATATGCTCCAGACCTGCCGCGCTTACACAATACAGCACCGCTGCACTTTTACCGGAAGAATTGCAGAAAGTCTCAACGGTCTGCCTGCAAATATCCTCATTCGTCATATGTTCCATTTCCGCTGTCGTAATTCCTGCAATTCCGTGTTTTCTGGGATTATTATATACGACAAAGAAAGAATAGGCCCTGATCTCCTCAGCGGACGGTCGCTTTTTATCGGTCGTCTTCGTGTTTGCCATAGCCGTTTACCTCCTTGTACTCTCCAATAATCCATTTGATCAATGCCGCCGCAGAAATCCCTCTGCGTTTTGATACGGTCTCCACAAAGGCCGCAACATCTTCTGTCAGTCTGACAGTATAACGTTTTTTAGTTGTATTTTTCATGTCTATCCTCCCGACTCCCTTGCAGGGGATACTAAAGTATCCCTCTGCAAGGGTTATGCATGTTATTAGATTCGTAGATATAATGAGAGATTGGCGGCATTTGGTGAAAAAGAAATTATTAACATTTTGTAAACTTTTTTGTCTTATTCATTCGGAAGATGTCTTTTGCTGATTGAGACAAAAATTTTTCTGGAAATGCGCCTGATTACGCGCTTTTTCTGGAATGCGTCTTATGTCTTGGAAGTCCAGGGTAATACTAGCCCTGGACTTCCTTTGGTCAAGCCGGAGCCGCACATAAAAAAAAAGCCTCTTTGAGCCTCTCAATCCAGAATATTCATATGGCTTGTAGTTTTACTGTCGGTATGCTACAATGATATACAGTTATAAGAGAAACCGACAAATCGAAATTTGTCTGAGAAAAATATAGGAGGATTGGGTTATATGAAAAGAGCAATCATTGGTGGCTTTGTTTCCATGATTGGAAGTATTTGGTCTCTTGCTGTTATTATATCAGCCAATAGCTATTCAATAGATGGATGGACAACTCCACCTGGAAAGCTGCTGACACAAATTGCACAGTCGAATCTCCTACTATGGTTTGCTGCTTCAATCATATTGGTGCTTTTGGGAATTATACTGATGGCTGTTGAGTTTTTTAGGAAGGATAAATAGTAAATTCCCATTGAACAAAATCGCTGCGCGATAGCCTGCCAAGGCTGTGGCGCAGTTTTTCTTTATCAATAAAAAGCA
>CANQRW010000077.1 GCA_947626365.1 uncultured Lachnospiraceae bacterium | reverse complement strand
CGAGTCAACGAGGTCTCGGACCTGCACGGCCTGCCATACAAAAGGACGCTGAATCTCCGGTATGGCGATTTCTCCGGCTTTAATATCATTGAGGATGTTATCCAGAGACCTGTTCTGCACATCGTATTTCTCACTCATGATTGTAGAAGACTATACCTGTTTAATTGTTGGACAGAATGATACCATAACCGTTCTTCCTAGTAAAGCTCGTGCAATCGCGGCGTTCACTACGATTCCTTCGGTGCCCTCATCTTTTCCCCTTTCGTGACTTCCTCCTCAAACCGTCATGCTTTGGTGGATGAAGCCTACTTTTATCCTTGACTTGCTCCGGGACTTTCCTCAGAGTTGCCTCAGGAGTCGGAGTTTGACTCGTAGAGGTACTAGTTGCCTTGGCACACGTCAACTCCGACTCCTTCTTTGTCAGATAAACAAAAATCGTTTGATTCTCCTTGTACGAATTCGCTAACCGTGCTAGAACATCATCAAGCGCGGCTCCCACCTACCGAATGAATCAGGTGCATAGCTTGCGGCGAGGAGCAATGCTCTCCGTTTGTCACCCGCGCTTTTTTTACCATGCGTTTTCCTATCTCAATCCCTGGCCTTGGAACGGATCTGCAAGAAGGCGGTGCCTATCTTAAACGGGTTCCAGGAGAACCGTGCCTCCTTGATTCTTCCACTCGTGGTCATTTTTGTACTTGCCGCATGATAGCCGTGTTGTTTTGGAATCACAGGGAGCCGGATGTGTTGAGGCAGGGGATGGGGAATTGGAACTTTGCACACAGGATGAATCTTCCCCCTCAATCTACGTGCGTTGTGTTGAGGAGAGCGTGCTACCCACGGTTTTACCCATTGTGCGACGTTATGTATGGAGCTTTAGTCTTTTGGTGGAGGAACTCCACTCTGCTGAACAGAATCACCTGCGAGAAACCGGGGTGTATCTCGACCTCGTGGACGATTATTACGAGACGATCCTCCATCAAGGAAGAAAAGAACAGTATGCACCCAAGGAGGTACCGGAGAATTTTCATCATATTGTTCAGTACGATTATAACGTTCATTCACTTGTCGTCGGTCGCATCCTTCGTCTTACGGAAACTACCTACAAGGGGCAACTCGCCCTTATCGCTGATATTCCCCTGTGCTTAAATAATACAGAAATCATACTCAAGGTTTTGCTGCCGCAGGAGATTATGGGGGACTATCATCCTGCTGTGGGTGAGGAGCTGTGCTGTGAAGGTATCCTGCACGCCATTCCGCATGAACTTTTGAATGATGGTGATCGACCATGGGGTTATCCTCTCGGACGCGCAGAATGGGAAGAGAGGAATCAGGAAGGACGCATCCCCCAAGAACTGAGTGGGTGGGAAACCTATTCTCTGGCTTTAGAAGATTTTTTGCCTGATCTTTACGGTTGCGGATGGAAACTTGTTTCCATGAAGACAGACAGTGTCTCGCGCTGTGACATGCCTATCATCATGAAGGACTATTTTGGTGAATACTATGCCGTACTTATCGACACAAGAATCGAAGGCAAGAAACCTGAGTTCTCCTATGAGGAACGGATCCCTCAGTCCCGAGAAGCCATGCGAAAACTTTATGGCAAACATGGACACGTGTGCCACTGTATCCTCGACATCCACGTAGATTATTCGGATTCCGAAAGATGTCGCTATCAAACGAGGGGAAGGGTTGATCCCAGACCGAATTTTTTTGGCTATATCGGATCTGCCTCTTGTGATCCTGCCATGCATCTCCAATGGGAAGTCGATGCCAATGGCACTGCAAATTACAAGTTTTGCGAGCAGAGCGTCTTCTGTGAACAAGTAGCTGTTGTGCTTGCACGGGAAGCTCTTGTGCAGGCAAATTGGCTTGTCATAGCCCAATACATCCACGAAGAGGCTGTTTATTATGACGACAGTAACGGCATGAGCCTTGTTGGCAAAATCAACTTTCTACGCTATCTCAGTGAATGGGCAGATTCTCTGTCTGCTACGGGAGAATGGAAGAACCTCGCCGCATCGTCCGGGTATCTCGTAAGTGACGGTGTTCGCTGCTGTGTCACTGCTTTGCATAAGCAGGGAGAGGTGATCGCGTTAATTTCCTTCGCCAAGGGGGTAGAGCGCATAGGTGCTATTCATTCCCTTTCTTCTCACCTTTTCCCCTCTTACGTGCGTACTTCGGACGTTATGCATCTGAGCAATTTTCCCGCCCCATAGAGAAGTCGTCAGCGATTCCTTCAAAAAAGTTCTTGTCACCCGCAAATCTTTGCCACCCACTACGACTCACTCGGCATCTTCCCCCTCAACCCCGCGTGTTTGGGTGGTTGAGACCTGCTTTTATCCTTGACTGCCCCGTGGACTTCCTCTAAATTTGCCTCAGGAGTTGGAGTTTGATTCGTAGAGGTACTAGTTGCCTTGGCACGCGTCAACTCCGGCTCCTTCTTTGTCAGAAAAAAAGGAAAGCTTCTCAGCGTGTTTAAGACCGGGCTTTACACCGGCACGCAAGGAGCCTCCTGCTTCCATTGTACCTGATGCGCCGAGAGTGTCAAGAATAGAGAAAAAAGGGTGCAGAGCAAACGTATTTGAAACATAAATAAGTCTCTTACCTGCATCTCTAAAAAGAATTTGGCCTTTTAATGCGTTCGTCATGGAATGGGTGTCGGCATTTCTTGACAATCAGGCTGTTTTTCGTTAGGATTCAAATTAGAAAGAACGTTTCGGATGAATAAGCAGCAATTAGCAGCAAAAATATGGGCCGCAGCAAATAAGATGCGCTCCACGATTGATGCAAACGAGTACAAGGATTACATCCTCGGCTTCATATTTTATCGCTATCTTTCGGAGGGAGAGGAGCGTTTTCTGCTGGAACAGGGTTATCCCAAGGAAAAATGGGAGGAGATTGTCACGGCGGAGAATGAGGAAACAGCCAATCACGTAAAGGGAAGGATCGGCTTTTATATTCCTTACAAGTATTTGTTTTCGACGTGGCGAGGGCAGGGGAGCGATTTTGATGTTTCCGCAGTCAACGTAGGACTTCAAACTTTTGCACGGAATATCAATCCAACGCATAAGGATGTCTTTGAGGGAATTTTTGACACTTTGGGAAACGGGCTTTCCAATTTGGGTCAAACCGCCGCTGCGCAGACCAAAGCGGTCAAGAAGCTGCTGGATCTCATTGTCGAAATCCCGATGGATGGCAAACAGGATTACGATGTGCTCGGCTACATTTACGAGTTTCTCATCAGTCAGTTTGCCGCCAACGCAGGTAAAAAGGCGGGAGAGTTCTACACGCCTCACGAGGTCTCGCTCCTCATGTCGGAGATCGTCGCCGATCACCTGAAAGACCGGGAGACGATCAGCATTTACGACTCGGCAAGTGGCTCGGGCTCTTTGCTCATCAATATCGGGCGCGCGATGAGCAAGTATATTTCCCCGAACAAAATATCTTACTACGCGCAGGAGAAGATGAAGAATACCTATAACCTGACGCGCATGAATCTCGTGATGCGAGGGATTGCGCCCAGCAACATCTCAACGCGCAACGCCGATACGTTAGAAGAAGATTGGCCACTGGAGTCGAACGGCATTTTCTCCCCTCTCCGTGTGGATGCCATTGTTTCCAATCCGCCGTACTCGCAGAATTGGGAGCCGGCAGACAAGGAGACCGATCCCCGCTTTGCCGATTTCGGCATGGCCCCGAAGTCCAAGGCGGAATATGCTTTTTTGCTACACGACCTCTACCACTTGAAGCATGACGGCGTCATGTGCATCGTGCTGCCGCACGGCGTGCTTTTCCGCCGCGAAGAGGGTGCTATCCGTCGCAAACTTATTGAAAAAGGACACATTCACGCCATTATTGGTCTGCCCGCCAATATCTTCTTCGGTGCGGTCATTCCTACCATTATCATGGTGCTGCGGCGCAATCGCACGGAAAACGATATTCTCATCGTGGACGCCTCCAAAGGCTTCGAGAAGGAAGGGAAAAACAACAAATTGCGCGCCTGCGACATCCGCCGGATCCGCGATGCCGTGACCGGTCGGCTCGAAATCGATCGCTTTTCCCGACGCGTGAGTTTGGAGGAAATCCGCGCTAACGATTACAACCTGAATATTCCCCGCTATGTGGATTCCTCTGAACCCGCGGAGTCGTACAATATTTATGCCGCAATGTTCGGGGGCATTCCTCCCGCGGAGAAGGAATCCTTGGCTCCGTACTGGGAGGCTCTCCCGGGACTGCGAGAGGCTCTTTTCTCTCAAGCTGCCAATGGATATTCTACCGTGACAACGCAGGATGTGGCGGAAAGCATTCGCTCTCACCCGTCCGTCGCCGCATTCAAGGATTCCTTCTCCGCCGCTTTTCGTTCTTTTGCCGCCACTCTGGAGTCCCAACTTGTCAGCGATGTCCGAGCGGTCCGACCCGCTCAGTTGGCGGAGGAGCTCAGCGCGAATGTGATTGCTCGCGCGGAAAAACTTCTCCTCACGGATAAGTACGCTGTCTATCAGCTCTTCAGCGAGGCTTGGACGAAAATTTCCGGCGACTTGGAAATCATCCGGACGGAAGGGTTCGGACAGGCTGTGCGCCAAGTTGACCCCAACATGGTCGTCAAAAAGAAGGATGGGAAGGAGGTGGAAGTGCAGGATGGATGGGTCGGACACATCCTGCCTTTCGAAATTGTACAGCGCCTTTTCCTGCCCGATGAGTTGGCAGCTACTCAGGCTCTCCGCCGACGACAGGACGAGGTGGATGCCGAGTTGGACGATCTGATCAACGAACTGGATGACGATGAAAAGGAAAAGATCCTGAATAATGATGACGATGCCTTCGTGGAAAAGGGTGTGAAAAAGCAAATAGAGGAATTAAAAAATCCTTCTTCCCCCGAGGAGAAGCAATACCTGCAACACGCTAAGGCAGCGGACTCTTTGCTCAAGAAACGAAAGAAACTCAAGAAAGAGATCAAGAACGCCGAGGAGCAGCTCGTGATGCGTACGCGCCATTGCATTGAAAATCTCTCCGATAATGAGGTTCATGATGCCTTGGTTGAGAAGTGGATCACGCCTTTTATGTCCGCGCTCTCCGATATCCCGGAGACGCTGATTGCCGACCTCATCACCCGAATCCGCTCTCTGGTCAGTAAATACGAAACGCCTCTTCCCGATCTACAAAGAGAAATCGATCAAACGGAAGCCCAACTCGCCGAGATGCTCGGCGACCTCACCGGCAGCGATGTCGATATGTCCGGTATCCGTGAACTCCAAAATCTCCTCAAAGGGCTCTGATTATGCCTCCTTCCAACAAGCGTGTCCCCGCCATCCGCTTTTCCGGCTTCGTGGAGGAGTGGAAGGAAGTTACGTTTGCATCAGTCGTAGAAATACAAGCGTCTAAAGAATTTATTGCCAATCCCGTTGAGGGAGGGAAATATCCAGTCATACAGCAAGGAGAAGAGCCCATTGCCGGATATTCAGACAAACAGCCGTATAAAGAGTTTGGCGGTAGCATTTTATTCGGAGACCATACCTTATCATTATTCAAGCCAAACACCCCATTTCTTATTGCAACTGACGGAGTTAAAATATTTCAAGCAAAAGAGATCGATAGTAATTATTTGTTCCATGAATTGCTTACCAAACGTCCTACAAGTCAAGGATACAAAAGACACTTGAATATTCTTAAGGGAGTAGCGTTAATAATCTCGAGAAATTCAACTGAGCAATCCCGCATAGGTCAGTTTTTCCGAACACTTGACAAGCTTGTCGAACTCCGGAAGAAGAAACTGGACAAGCTGATCACCTTGAAGAAGGAGCTCCTTAACAAGCTCTTCCCCCAGCAAGGACAAAAAATCCCCGCTATCCGCTTTTCCGGCTTCGTGGAGGAGTGGAAGGAAGTAGCACTCGGGGAACTTGCCGGATTGATTACCAAGGGAACTACACCACTAGAAAAAAGAGGAAAAGGAGAAATCAATTTCATCAAAGTGGAAAGCATAGATCCCTTGTCAGGGAAAATTTGCGTAAAAACCCGCATTTCTCGAAAAGAACATGACGGATTTCTAAAGCGTTCGAAATTAAAAGAAAATGATATTCTGTTTTCGATCGCGGGAACATTGGGAAGGGTTTGTTGTGTTCCATCTGAAATACTTCCAGCAAATACCAATCAAGCTTTAGCGATCATTCGAGTAGAAAAGGCAGATGTAAAGTTTTTGACAGTAGCATTAAACGGACGAATGACAGCTGAATATATACGATGTAATCCTACCATTGGAGCGCAACCTAATTTATCGCTTAAACAAGTCGGGGAATTACCTATATGTCATCCTAATATTGGCGAGCAAGCCCGCATAGGTCAATTTTTCCAAACATTTGACAACCTCATTGAACTTCGGAAGAAGGAACTTGACGGATTGAATAATATGAAGTTTAACTTTTTAAACAGAATGTTCGTATAGAAAGGAGACATTTATGGATGCAAATGAAGCAAATGTTGCAGCAGAAGTTGCTAAGACTCTGATAAAAGAGGGATACCGAGATATGTTAAAACCATCAGCAAAAAAGATTGGGGAATTACTTGCATTATTTCCAAGAGCAATGTGGGTAATGCTTGGTGATCTTCATCTATGGTTGTTGCAAAAAGAAGAAAACCTCAGAAAAATAGGCGAAGCAATTACCGAAAAAACAAAGGACATTCCAGACGATCAACTAGTGCCTCCAGAGCCGTATGTCGCAATTCCTGCAATTCAATCAATGAGCTATTGCATAGATAGTGATGAACTGCGCGACATGTACGCTAATTTACTTGCGAGTTCTATGTGTAAAATAAAAAAGTCAGGAGTCATGCCCGCTTTTGTTGAAATTATCAAACAGCTTTGTCCTGACGAAGCAAAGATTTTGCAGATGCTGTACAACGGAGAAAAAGGAGTGGATTACAAAGTACCGACCATAGATGTAATATATATAGATGAGAAGGAGAAGGCCAGCACCCCAATTATTAATAATTATGCTCTAGTAGCAGAAGATGCAAAATGTGAAAGTCCGGATCAATGGACAATTTATGTCAATAACTTGACTCGTTTGGGTTTATTAACTCTTTCTAAGACAGCTCTCATGGCTGAATCAATATATAAGTCCCTCGAAAATTCACCCAAGATAAGGGAAGCCATAGTCATTCCTGAAAATCGGAAAAAAGAAGGGTATACTAGAGTGGACATTATAAGGTCATATTATAAGTTGACGGATTTTGGTAAGCAGTTTTGCAGAATATGCGTGTACAATCCGAGTAAATGTAAACGAGAGTAGCAACTGTTCAACTACTATGACTTATTTTTACACAAAAAGCAATCCTTCACCTTTTACGGAACATTTGACAGCCATGACCACATACGAGAAGGAATCAGAATTTGAGGATGCGTTATGCGAATTACTGCCGCAGAAGGGGTGGGAGCCGAAGGTGTTGATGTATCCGACGGAGGAGGAACTCATTCAGAACTGGGCGGACATATTGTACGAGAACAATAAGGAGGTAGATAAATTGAATGGTTGTCTGTTGACGGACGGAGAAATGAAGCAGTTGCTCGAAAAAATTCAGCAACTGGGGACACCCGACAAGCTAAACGCCTTAATCAACGGAAAGACGATACCCATTACGCGAGAGAATCCGAAAGATGAACTGCATCACGGAAAAGTCGTTTACCTGAAAATTTATGATCGACAGGAAATCGCGGCGGGGAAGAGTCGCTACCAGATTGCGCGGCAACCGCAATTTTCGCGAAAATGCCGTGAGCAGAGAGACCGTCGAGGAGACGTCATGCTGTTGATCAACGGGATGCCTATCTTCCATATTGAGCTGAAGAAAAGCGGGATTGATGTGAGTCAGGCGTGCAATCAGATTGAGAAGTACAGCCGTGAAGGGGTTTTTACGGGGTTGTTTTCGCTCGTGCAAATCTTCGTTGCGATGACGCCGGAGGAGACGGTTTATTTTGCCAACCCGGGGAAAGACGGCACGTTCAACCCTGCCTATTACTTTCACTGGGCGGATTTCGACAACGTGCCGGTCAACGACTGGCGGAAGGTCGTTGAGGAGCTGCTCTCCATCCCGATGGCTCACATGATGCTCGGGTTCTACACCGTGGCGGACGGGACGGACGGAGTGCTCAAGGTCATGCGCAGTTACCAGTACTACGCGGCGCATGCGATATCCGACACCGTGGCGAAGCATCATTGGGATGAGCCCAACCGGCTGGGCGGATACATTTGGCACACGACCGGGAGCGGCAAGACAATGACGAGTTTTAAATCGGCACAGCTGATCGCTTCTTCTCGGGATGCGGACAAGGTGGTGTTCCTGACGGACCGCATTGAGTTGGGGACACAGTCGCTGAGCGAATACAAAGGCTTTGCCGGTGATGCTATGGAAGTACAGGCGACAGAGGACACCGTGGCGCTCATTGACAAGTTAAAGAGCAGCAATTCGGATGACACGCTGATTGTAACCTCCATCCAGAAGATGAGCCGCGTGAAGGAAGATGGTGCCAAAGAGGCGGATTTGAAGACGATCAACAAGAAACGAATCGTCTTTGTGGTGGATGAGGCGCACCGCTCAACCTTCGGATCCATGCTCCGTACGATTAAAACAACCTTGCCGCGTGCCTTGTTTTTCGGCTTCACGGGTACGCCGATCTTTGAGGAAAACAAAAAGAAGGGGAATTCATTGGTCGACATCATGGGGAATGAGCTGCACCGCTACACCATTGCGGATGGGATCCGAGACAAGAACGTGCTCGGTTTTGATGTCCACCAGGTGCAGACGTACAAGGAACGGGATCTCCGTCGGGCCGTCGCTTTGGAGAAAGCTAAGGCAAAGGATGAAAAGGAAGCCTTAGCTGATCCGCAGAAAGCCGAGATTTATTATTATTACATGAATGAAGCTCCCATGGCGGGTTACAAGGGGGAGGACGAAAAATGGGTGAAGGGAATTGAGGATCATTTGTCGAAGAAACAGTATTGCACCGAGGGGCACAGGGAAGCTGTGGTGGACTATATTCGAGAGAATTGGTGCCGACTGAGTCGAGGCGGTAAGTTTCACGCGATCCTGGCAACGAGCAGCATTCCGGAGGCGATCCAATATTTCAAGCTCATCCGCAGCAAGATACCGGAGCTCAAAATCACGGCTCTGTACGAGGCCTATGACGATAATACAGATGCCAGGAAGAGCATCGCCAAAGAGGCAGATACAATCGAGGTGATACGCGACTACAATGCACGCTATGGGATGAATTTTACCCTTTCCAATTATGCCGTGTTTAAGAAGGATCTCTCGCTCCGGTTGGCGCACAAGGGCCCGTACCGATACGTCGATAAGGAACCGGCAAAACAGCTCGATCTGCTCATTGTCGTGGACCAGATGCTCACCGGTTTTGATTCCAAGTGGGTGAATACCCTGTACCTTGACAAGTGCCTCAAGGATGCCAGGGTCATCCAGGCATTTTCCCGAACTAACCGCTTGTTTGGTCCCGAAAAACCCTTCGGCAACATCTACTATTTCCGCAAGCCATTCACGATGGATAAGAACATCGAAGAGGCAGTGGCATTATATTCCGACAACAGACCGAGAGGATTGTTTGTGGATAAGCTCCCCCGGAATTTGCGGTGCATGAATGCGAATTTCAAGGAGATTCAGGCTCTCTTTGAGGAAGAAAGGATTGAGAACTTTGAGACCTTGCCGGAGAACACGGAAAGGCGAAATCTATTTGCCAAATTGTTCCGCGTGATGTCGGCCGCTCTGGAGGCCAGCAAAATCCAGGGCTTTGATTGGAGTATGCGGAGGTTTAGGAATGAGGATGGCGACTTTGAAGATGTCCTTCTTGATGAGGAAACGTATAACATCTTGGTACACCGCTACAAGGAGCTTTTCAACACCCACGACCGGAATGGAAAACCTGAAGATGTTGCCTATCCCATCGCTACGCATTTGACGGAAATTGACACCGGGAAGATTGATGAAGATATGCTCAATTCCCGATTCACTCGATACGTCCGTGCACGAGAGGATGGCGCTCTGTCCCCGGAGGAAAAAGAGAAAATTCGCAACGAACTCCACAAGTCTTTTGCCGTTTTGAATCCGGAGGAACAAAAATATGCCGCCATCTTCTTGCGTGATATCGATAGCGGAACGGTTGAGCTTGTCCCCGGTAAGGGTTTCAAAGAATATATCGCTGACTACATCAAGCAAGCCAAGAATGACCGTATCCATAGGTTGGTGGAGGCTCTCGGTCTCGATGAAGCCATGCTGCGTCAGCTTCTTGACTCATACCCCACGGAGGCTAATCTCGATCGCAACGGCCGATTCACGGACCTTTCCAACTCCGTCAACTTTGACAAAGCCAAAGCCTTCTTTGAGGCGCAGGAGCTCCGCACTCTCTCACTCTATCAGGTCAATCAGAAAAAAGACGCCCTCCTGCGTGCCTTTGTCCTCTCCTGGGGAGAGAAGGGGATCCCGGTGCCCGATACCTCTACTTCCGAAGGCGGTGCAACAGACAAGAAAGAGCCCCTGGATGAACTCATGGAACGCATCAATGAGGCCATGGGCGGCAACTTCACCGAGGCCGACAAGGTAGCTGCCCGCATCATCATAGCCGCGTTGAAGGAGGATACCAACCTCGCGGCGTCTGCACAAACTTCCAAGATGGAGGAGTTCAGGGATGCCGTTTTCAAGAAAACTTTTGAGAATACCGCCATGGATGGCTATGCGAAGAGCATGGAGAGCTTCGAAGACCTAATGCAGGATGACGACAAGCGAGACATGCTCCGCCGGGAACTCGCACGGGAGTTGTACTTCCTGTTCCGCAGGGAGTATCCCACAGGTGATGAAGCGGACTCTCCTCTGGCAGCGGAAAGAGGAAAATCGGAGTACAACGTCCATTCGGCGAGCTAAAAGGCGAGATGAAAGCGAAAAGGAAGGAATACCTCGAATCCGTACCACGATACGGAATGTCTTAAATGATGAGATTTCGTATTATGATTTACGTCTCTCTAATAATTGAGTATCAATAAGTTATATAGTTGTGACAGAAGCAAAAAGAGACGCTTAACTCTTCATTCGCACCTCCTCCTTCCCCCTAGCTTTTTCTCGCTCACTCCATCACCCCATCATTCTCCGCCAACTTCTCTTTTCTCGCTTCGTTCTCCGCCATCGTCTTCTTATTCATCATATCCAGTATAGCCGTAAAAGCACACTCTGAATCATTCGCTTCTTCTGCCGCTTTTTTCCTCTCCTCCTCCTTCGCTGCTTTCTCCAACTCCGCCTCCCTCTTCTTTGTCTCGTAAGTTCCATCCATCTTATTGAGCATATCAACAATTTTGATGAGTCCGCTCCAATTCCCTCTTTTCGCCTCTGCTTCCGCCTGTTCGCTCAATAACGCCATCCTCCGCTCCCAAGTCATCACGGCCGCAGAATCCGCTTGTCCCCGCAACTCTGCAATCAATTTGACAACGTTAGCATTTCTCGCAAGTCGACTCGCATCGGACCTTACCGCTGCCTCGCTCTTTCCATTACAATCAAACGCCTTACGATAGGCTGCCGTCTGTCGTTCACCTGACACAATCAGTCGTGCAAACTCACGTTGTCTCTCAGTTAAATCTCCTATTTCTTCCATAATTTGTTACTCTTTGCTACATAGAGAATACGGCCCATCTCCTCCCATGTCAACTACATTCCCTTTACATAGACCTGACGAATCTCCTTTCTCGCTTGAACCGTCATCGCTTTCCCGTTAGAATACCTACCATGAACATACCGAAGTTAGGCAAGCTGGAAGAGATAAAGAATCTGCGCGAAGTGTGGACGCATGAGGCACGCGAGTTCACAACGTGGTTGGCGCAAGAGGAGAATATGACTTTGCTTGGAGAGGCGTTGGATATTGACATTGCAGTGGAGGAGCAGGAAGCATCCGTGGGCGATTTCCGGGCGGACATTGTTGCCACCGAGGCGGGAAGCGGGCGGCGGATTGTCATTGAAAATCAACTGGAGGATACGAATCATGATCACCTGGGCAAGATCATCACCTACGCTTCCGGGAGAGATGCGGAGATTATCGTTTGGGTGGTGCGCCGCGCGCGGGAGGAACATCGCTCCGCCATCGAATGGTTGAACAACCACACGGATGAGAACATCGGATTTTTCCTTTGCGAGGTGAAGCTCTACCGCATTGGAGACTCCGCTATCGCTCCGAAGTTTGAGATCGTCGAAAAGCCGAATGGTTGGATCAAAGAACAGCGACGGACCGAAACCACAAGCGCCACCGGCCAACTCTACCTCGATTTCTGGACTGCGTTTAAGGAGGCAGCTCAAGAAAATGCCGAGTTTAGCAAGGTCTTCCGCCTGCAAAAACCGCTACCTCGTACTGATTACGGCGTGCCCAGCGGGGTTGGCACAAGCAGTATCGTTTGGCGAATTGGTGCACAGAAAAAGCTTGTCTGCATTATGCTGTATGTGGACGGCAACTGGGAATTGTACGAGCAACTGAAGACTCACAACGACGAAATTGCCTGTGCGATGGGAGGAGAATTACTCTGGGGTAAGGCGAACAAAGACGGGAAAGCAGTACTGGTATTGCCCGGTGCTGACCCGACGGACAGGGAACGCTGGCAGGAGTATTTTGCTTGGTTCATGGAGAAGGCTCTGAGGCTGCGTGCGGCGGTGTTGGAGTGCGTGAAGTGAAGAGGGAAACGAGTTCGATCGGAGGATGAGCGGTGGAACTCGAGGTTGACGTGGGTGGTGGTGTGCGGGTATAATGGCAGTGTGAAGGGAAGTAAGGCACAGGCGAGTTTGCGCAGTTCTGCGGCGGAGTATTTGACCTACGTGGCATCGGTCGGCGATGGCGGGGAGAGTTTTGAAATCCGCTATGAAGATGAAAATATCTGGCTGACGCAAAAGATGCTGGCGGGGATCTACGGTGTGGACGTTCGGACTGTCAATTACCATATCAAGAAAGTTTTTGAAGATGCTGAGCTTCAGGAAGATTCAGTTATCCGAAATTTTCGGATAACTGCCCCGGATGGGAAGAAGTACAATGTGAATCACTACGGGTTGCACGCCGAGAGCGAGTTTGAGAAATACCGGGTGATTCAGGATCGCGAGTACCTTTCGGACTACGACCGCTATCTGTTGGAACTTGAAGGAACACAGCAAGATAAAGGGCACCCCTGACGCTTCATCGCAAGGAGAGAATGCTCGAGGCATGTGAATGGTGGGATTTCTGCTTGGATGAATGGCTAACGTATGGGAATAAGTGCGTTTTTGGACTCTCCATGCTCGCAATGAAGAAACAGCCAGACACTAATATGTCGTTTTTTCTGCCGGAGATACTGATCGTAATGCCTCAAAAGAAAAAGTCACCGAAGCCCGATGCCTCAAAATAAACGGTCACCCAAGAGCATAGCATGCAAGTCTTTGCTGAGAGTTGGACTCATCAAATGACTCTTCTCTTCGTTGCCTTTCTCGTTTGATGTATTCGTAGAGCTTCCTCAACGCTCCTTCTACTTTGCGACTAAGTTCTATAGGATTGAGCCCGGCGTGTTGCCCCACGAGCTTTTTATATCTCCCTGATTCCGGGTTAAGGGTGGCAAGTAACCGTTGGTAAGGCGTCTGGGCCTTGTCATACTTGCGACTATACTTCCCGCTGCTCTTCTCCCTATGTTTTGAAATAAGTCGCGTGCTGGCATAAAAGTGATTCGT
>CANQRW010000076.1 GCA_947626365.1 uncultured Lachnospiraceae bacterium | reverse complement strand
CATGGTTATATCCATTCCTTTCGCTTCGCTCAGGCACAAAACGTTATGAAAATGGTTTCCCTGAGCCTATTTTTTCGTTATAATTCTTCCTGTAGGGAACTCGGTATACTACAAATCACGGGGAGGTGAGTGGGTTGTCCGGCTTGCCGGATGACCGTATGGTTATATGTGTGGTACGCCTTCTCAAGCACAAATAAGTGTGACTTCAAGCACGTAATCTTATCTTTGTATAAACAATCTCGTTTATAGCTTAGGCGTTCAGTCAATGCCGTCTCTCCCTATAATCTATTTGAACCTTACGGTTCTGAAAGGAGTCCCTATGGCTTTAAAAATCGTGTACAAAATCTGTTGTGGCATTGATGTCCACAAGACTTTTGTAGTGGCCTGCATCGCCTCTACCAGCAGTAAAGGCATCACCACCTATGAGAGCCACCGTTTTTCTACCTTCACGAGCGGTCTGAAAAATCTGTTACAATGGCTTCTCAATCACAACTGCAAAGACGTCTGTATGGAATCCACCGGTAAATACTGGATCCCTGTTTACAACGTCCTGGAAAACAATTGTTCCATCGTCCTTGCTCATCCCAAATATGTTAAGGCTATCCGTGGAAAGAAAACTGACAAGAAAGATGCCAGATGGATCGCTGACCTCTTCAAGCATGACCTTGTTGCCGGAAGCTTTATGCCGCCTGCTGACATCCGCCAGCTTCGCGACCTCATGCGCTACCGTTTCAAACTGACCTGCTTCGAATCAAGTGAAAAGAACCGTTTGCAGAACTGTCTCACGGTTTCCAATATCCAGTTGGGAAACGTTGTCTCGGACACCTTCGGCAAATCTGCTCAGGCGATACTGGATAAAATTTTGGAAAATCCCGCAGATACTTCTTTTGACCTTGAGCCTCTCGTTTACAAAAGTTTGAAGAAAAAGCTCCCCGAACTGCGTGACGCCATTGATGGGTATATCACTCCCCAACAGGCTGCAAAACTCAAGGTGATCAAAGCCCATTACGAGAACCTTGAATCCCGGAAAGCAGAGCTTGAAGAACTCATTCTTGCGCTCGCCGCTCCCTATCAGCAGGAACTTGCCATTCTCCAAACCGCTCCTGGTATCAGCAGCATTTTCACTGCCATCGGAATCATTTCCGAGATCGGTACCAATATGGAGGCTTTTCCTTCGGCGAAACACTTATGCTCATGGGCAGGCCTTACACCAACCAACAATGAAAGCGCAGGGAAGAAAAAATCTGTCCGGGTCTCCAAGGCCGGATGCTACATCAAGCCACTGCTTGTGCAGTGTGCCAATGCTGTTGTCACCAGCAAAAAGCATCCTGAGATTCGTAACCGCTATCTCCGTCTCAAAAAGCGTCGCGGCCACAAGAAAGCAATCATTGCCATAGCAAGAATGCTTCTTACCGCAGTATACCATATGCTCAAAGACGGTGTAAACTACAATGCGGAACTTTACAAAAAATCCAACATTCCCCCGGCTGATCGCGAGATTACGGTAGAACAGGCGATCCTTATCGCAAGGAATCAGGGTTATAAAGTCAAGCCAGCAACTGCATAGCCTTAACATTGCAATATTCAATTTTTAAAGCGCCACCGAAAGATGGCTTGTTTGTTGTACGCGTAAAGTTATGGATACCCTCTACCTCTCATTTTCAATCTTATTCCCTCCTATGTTTTCCCCTGCGCCCGGCAGCTTGTCCGTCCCGCCGCCGAGCCTTGTTTCCAGAATCTGCTGGATCTCTTTCAGCTTTACTTTCCCGACCCCTCGCAGGGCCCCGATCTCATCCACCAGCTGATTAACATCGACCTTTTCCGGCCGCGCCTTTTTTCTTCCCTGGTTATACCCTTCTGCCCTGGCTTTCTCCACCCGGTTCTCAACATAGCTGACCAGCTGGTCGTCAGTCATCTTGCGAAGCTTAACCGCTTTCGCATGAATCACATTCTGGTCATCGCTCCGCCTGCAGCTTCTTCGCTTTGCCATTAAACCTCTCCGTCCTTTCTCGAAATCTTCTCTGACATCCCGTTTTCCTCCATGTAAGCGAATCTGGGTACCGCAAACCCATAACCATCGCAAAAATCCGCAAAACATGATCTGCACAGGAATCCCAGCTGCTTTGTCGGCTCCCCCCTCCTTGACCTGGCCATCATGGTGAGCATTTCTCCTTTTTTCCGATGCTTCCCGCACCCGGCGCAGACGCCATACATCTTTTCCTGCATTCTCGGACTGAGCCTTTTCACCAACATCCCGGGAGGGAATTCCCGGCGCATGTTTTTCTCGCCAACGATTGGGATGAGGCTGTCTTTCATGAATACCGGTACCTCAAATCTGTCGCAATGGGCGAGTATCTTATTGATCCACTCCATCTTCGGGATCACCTTTCTCTGGCTCTTCCCGGTCTCAGCGCCAATGATCACCCAGCCGGCTGCCGGGACGTCCACGTCCTCGCCGAACAGATCCAGATCCTCAAGAAGCGGCTCTGCGCTTATAAAACGGTTCATGTTTTGGCTCGGCCAGCGGCGGTCCTGATTATTTGTGCAGGAAAATCCATACCACATATTCCTGGCATTCGGGAGCAGGCCCTTTTCTTCGAGCTTCTGATACCTCTCAGGGTTTTTCGTAAGGAACAGGTAATTGTGCGTCGGGTATTTCCTGCATGCTTCAAAGACCTCCTCTATCCATTCATCCGGCACCCACTCCCCGAATACGTCTGCCATGGAACCTACAAAGATGTTTGTCCCGGTCTTCAGCTTTTCCGGGACTGCAAGCCTGTATCTATGCAGCGTAGGGGCAAATCCAAACGGATACATCAAAGGGTTTCCGGTTTCGTTCAGCATCGGAGCGTCCAGCACATACAGTTCCTGCCCGCCATCAGCTGACGGAACCAGAGAATAATCTTTTTTTGCCATCAGGTTCAGCCTTACATCCCCCGCAAATCTGGAAGTCATGCGCCTGGCATAACAATATCTGCAACCATGCCTGCAACCGGTAATCGGGTTCCATGTGTAATCACACCACTCTATTCTGGTCCGGTTCATACGAACCTCTCCTTTCTGTAGAATCCAGCAATTCATCCGCTTTCCATTCCATCCCATCAAACGTAAGGCGCTGGCCGCACTCACTGCAATAATTTGGCTGATAGCCAGGGCCGGCGTTCAAAGCGTGCCAGCAGCGCGGGCAAAAACATACCTGGTGCCTGACATTAACAAATCCATATTTCGGATACACCCGCATTTCCACTTTCGGTTTTCTTGGAATCCACTTAATCATCTCGATCCTCCCAAAATTCAACAAAATACATGGTCTGTCCTTTCCCGCCCGGCCGCTCTTTTCCGATCCGTGCTGAATATCCAGCCTTGATCAGCAGGCAGCAGAGTGTATTCCGGTCTTCGTCATTCAGTTTTTGGAGCAGATTTCTGATCTTATGTCTTACGGCATTTGCCATATCAACTCGCCTTCTTTCCCTTATTGTCCGTTTCCTTCGGGATCGCTGTCAGCTTTCTTTTATCCATTGTCATCCTCCTACAGCCCCATCATGGAGAGCATATCGAGCTGTCCATCCATATCCCAGCCGGGTTTCTTCTGCTTTGAAGCTTTCTGCGGCTTTGTATTGTCAGCTTTAGCCTCCGTATCAACGGATTTCTTGTCCGCTTCAGGGACCGGCTTCACCTGTTCGGCCGGCTGTTCCTCCTTCGTGCCGGAAGAAGCGCCCTGCTTCTTCCCGGCGCCTGCTTTCGCTGCATCAACCTTCCGTTCTTTCTCCCGCCCGGCTTCTGCCGCCTTGTCATCCATGTGGAAATAATCCTCAGCCCATTCATACACTGTATCGTCTTTCACCACTGCCGTATTTCCCTTGACCTGGCTTTCGGCCTGCCTATAGATATACTCGGAACACTTTTTCCAGGTTTTATTTTCCTGCAAAACAGCTTCGCACAGGCCGCGGTCCTCGCCGCACCGCTCGATAAGATATCCGATCACCGCTTCCGTAAGCGACTTATCAGATGCGGTTTTTAATTCATCCTCCAGCTTTTTTACAGCGCGCTCTTTGATATCCTCATCTGCCCCGGCATCCGATTTTTCCGTACAGGCCAGAGGCGCAGACATCAACTGATGTTCCTTCTCCAGGCGCTCGTTGGTCACGTCAAACAACGTATCGCCGGCCTCGTTATAGAAGACCGTTACTTCGCTGCGGCGGAGGACTTTGTACTTTTTACCGCCCGCCTCCACTTCGCATTCCGCAGTGTCGCCGCCATATCCGGATGCAAGATAGGCATTCACTATCGCCGCCTTTACGCTGCCATACGGGGAATGGGATCCGGCGGTCAGCCCATAGTGATCGACGCCGGAATCTGCCGGCCTCAACGTCCTGCCGCTAAACTCTTTGGCATTCTTCATCCTGAGCCTCCTTCTTCTTGCTGAAATCAAAAATCATGAAATATTTCTCCCGTTTCTCCTTTTTTCGGCCGGAATCGGTATTATCGTAAAGCCCCATGGAATGAAGCATCCTCCTTGTATACCATGTCCAGCTGGAAAACATTGGCATGAACCACAGCTCCTGGCCTTCCCTTTCCTGCGGAAACAGAGCATGTCCGGTCAAAGGATTCGTTATGGTATTCCCGACGCATATGTACCCGGCGCACCCCAGGAGGGACATCTGCACGTAACACATCATTGCCGCCACACGATCTACGTCCTGACCAACAAACAGGACATTCGTCTGGAAATTAATGCCTTTCCGCCTGAAATCGTTAGCTGCCGCAATCAGGGTGGCCCCTGCGCCGCAAGCCGGATCGCATACAGAAATATATCCTCTTCTGCTTACCTCGCCCTTGACATCGCCTTTCATAGTAATCTCTGACATCAGTCTGCAGATGTTATACGGGGTAAAAAACTGTCCTTTCCAATGGCTTGACAGTTCCAGGCTCATATACATCTTCCCGAGAAAATCCTGATCGGGATCCTGCTCAAGCGCCAATGTGACAATTGCCAGGGCCTCCGCCGCCTTGTCCACCGATCCGATGCGTTGTATGCACTGAGCATATTCCTGTTCCCGCTTTTCGTAATGCTGCGGGCTCCTATCGGCGGCATTACTCAGACTGCAGGCCATGGCAGTTACCAGGTCGGACCATACTTGCCATGAACTTCTACTGGTGCATAAGCTGCGGAACAGGTCTATAAACTCCTTTTCCGTCCCCTCAAGCACCGCGGCCTTTTTAGATTGCATTTAAGCTCCTCCTGACTTCTTCAAGCTGTTTTCGCCGCTTTTCGATCTGCTCCTCCGTCAGTTCATCCTTGCGGTCCTCCGACAGCTGCGGTGGGCCAACCGGCGTCGGGTTCTGAGTGACCAGCCTGTCCGGGGTAGATTTTATGCTGGCAAGCACTTCTCTGAACCCTGGCGGCAATTTTGCTTCGTCCCTCATGGCCTTTGCTGCTGCCCTGTAATTACGGATCAGGTGTGACTGGACCACACTCCTGACCGTATCGCTGTCCATTTCCGCCCACTCTTTCAGGTTGGCCGCGCTGTGGACCGCCCGCTGGACTACCGGGGGGAGTTTGGCAAATTCCTCATCTGCATGGTACAGGGAATTTCCTATCGCCTTGCTGACCAGGCTCCAGGCTTCCAGCTCTCCAAGATCGTCGCCCTCCGCAATATCCTGCATTTGGGCCACCAGCCGGCCGATACTCGGCGCAAAACCGCTGGTATCGGTCAGCACATACTTCTTGAAAGCTACCTGGACCTGCGAAAAGTCATATTCTTTCAGCATTGTCGCCCATGTATTTACGGTGAATGTCGTATCCATTGGGTGGTAATTCGGGTAAGTCGCTTCCATGGTCAGTATCAGCATCTTTGCCTCGTCCCTCGTCATACCTTGCTCCAATCTACCCCGCCGACCACCGGCCATACAGTCCCGTTCTCATCGGTTGATACGGATATCCCTGAGCCGCTCCGGCCGTTCGTTTCGTGTCTCGCTCCGTGTTTTCCCTCGGCGAGCCTGTCCCATATTACCCCTTGCCAGTTTTGGGACATGCTGTATCTGATCAGATCGATAACAGCGGCAGCTCCATATGTCTTTGCGTTATTCTCGATCTGAGCAAGGAAATTCCGGAGCCCGGTTTCCTTATATGCCTGCCGTTTCTCGATCTTATATTTCACCCATTCACGGACAGCGGCATCAAGCTCCGCGGGGAATGCCCTTTCATCAATGATCTGGCCGGCGGTGGGCTGAGCCGCCTTGGCGGCGCTTTTCCCCCTACTTTCCTTTACTTTTCTTTTCTCTTCTTTACTCTTCTCTACTTTACTCTGCTCATTTCCGATGTCAGAAACTGAATTTCTTACGTCAGAAATTGAATTAACCACCACATTTTTTGTATTTATGGGTTCATTTATTAAAAGGTACTCTTTTTTCAACTCGACCTTTTCCCGCTTGGAAGTAGCGTTTAGGTACCGTTCCTGCACCCCGGAGGATGTCAGGATACCGAATTCATCAAAAAGCCTCTTTGAAAAAATGTCCCTTCTGATACAGGCTGCCACAATCTCATCGATTAGATTTTTCTCGTCACGGCTCGAAACACCATTCTCTGACATAAAAAGCAACAGCGAGTCTTCATTCCATTCGCAATAGTAACCAAACTCTCCATATATTTTCTGGTAGAGCTTAACAACTATAGCAAACCCTTTCAGTCCAAATTCAGCCTGTATCAACCTGACCTTCTCTTCCATGTGGCAGTCCAGCTCAAAGTAGTCAAGACCTGCTTTGTTTGGCCTGCCTGCCAAATTATCACCGCCTTATTCTATAGTTCGCCATATAATTATGGAGCTTTCCTGGAATTACATCTTCGGCAAATAAGGGCCAGATTGCATTCAGAATTAAGCATATCTATTCCGGTCATTTTCCGAGCCACTTCATAGACAGATGTGACATGATCTATCTGCAAATCGGCCTTTGCCCCGCACAGATGGCATTTCCCGCCATATTTGCGAAAAATATACTCCCTGACATCTGACCTCTTAATAAAATTATCAGATGAGTTTCTCAAGGCTTTATATCTTTCGCGGAATTTCTCCGAATAGAATTTTCGGCTTGTTCGAAATCCCGGGTTCCATTTTGGGAAACAACATTCATCTCCCTCTCTATGTCGAGCCATGCGCTTTCCTCCTTGCAAACCACCTTTCTGATTTCCCCGGCTTCCTGCCGGGACTTCCCCGGCAGGACTGTATTCCCCTAAACATTCCGGCCTCCTATCTGAAGACGACTTTGCTGCCGTTTTCGGTCTTGACCACATCCAGATTCTGCGGGAAGCGGGCCTTCATCGTCGGATCGTGCGTGATCGCCATGATCTTGATCCCCGGGTACCGCACCCCGATGGTCTCCAGGGCGTCGCAGTAAGCCTGTATCCCATCGCTGTCCAGGAACGGCGGCTCATCGATGAACAACATTCCGAACTGGATGCCGGCGGTGGATGACTTGATCTCCGCCAGGGCCAGGATGACGGACAGGGACGCTTTCACTTTCTCGCCTCCGGACTTTGACAGGTACGGGAGCGATGACTTCCCATATTCTTCGATGAAGATATCCAGGGTGACCACTTCTTTCTTGCTGTTGCTCTTGAGCGCCATTTCCGTCCGGAAATCCACACCCAGCCGGCCGCCGGTCATCTGCCCGAGGATACTGTTGGCCGTCGCCGAAAGCCTCGGGATGACGCTGCGTATGATCTGATGGGGGATGCCGTCCTGCGAAAATGCAAGCTTCAGCTGCTCGTAATCCGCCGCATCCGCCGACAGCGCATTGACCTCTTCCTGGAGCGACCGGATATCCGCCTCCATCCTCCTGATCTCGTCAATCTTCTGTTTAAGGCCGCCGATCCTGATGTGGAGCCTCCTCGCCTGCTCAGCCAGCATACTGTTCTCACTGGCGAGTGCCTCTTTCCTCCTGTTCAGTTCCTCGGCCCCCTCTGCGGCCAGCAGCTCCGCATCGGCCTGCTCCGTCTTATCAGCCACTTCCTTATCGATAGCAAGGAGTTCCGCCTCCAGTTCTCCGGCCCGTACCAGCGCGGTCTTTTTCCTCTCCTCCGCGACCGCAAGCTGCTTTTCCATTTCAAGCCACGGCTCCAGGGATGTGATTCTGGAAAGGACGCTGGAATGTTCCTTAAAGGAACCGGCGTATCGATCCCGCTCCTGCTCAGCCTCCGAAAGCCTCGTTTCCGCCGACTCAAGCCGTTTCGCACTCTCCTGCATGCTCGTCCGCAGGTGGCCGATATCAGCCTCCAGAAGCACGGCCTTTCTGGATTTCTGGTCGATCTCCTTATACTTTTCCACGTAAGGGAACAGGGAATGGCACGTCTTCAGCAGTGCGGTCATCCTAGTCTCATCGAAGCCAACCGAAGCCATGTCCTTTTCCGCCTTGCTGACCTCGGCGTCCGCCGCCGCGATCCCGGCCTGTTTCCGGGCCTCAATATCCGCAAACTCGCTGTCCAAGGTTTTCAGCCGCTCCTTTGCCTCCAATGCGTCCTGCAAAAATCTGCAGTGCGCATTCTCAATATCCACGCACCGGGCCTCCGATAGGATCCTCACCTTCTTCTCCAGTTCGTGCTTCCTGGCTTCCGCCAGTCCTCTCTCGCTGTCAAACCGGGCAAGCGCCTCGTTCCTGACATACACGGCGGCCTTATACTCCGATTCGGCTTTCCGGAAATCGGCCTCTTTCTGCCGCATTGCATCGAGATCGGCCTTCCTCTGTTCGTATTCCCCGGCTTTCTGCCGGATCTCCGCGTCCTGCGGCCCCGGCTGAGACCATGACAGCTCCGTCTTCTTCTGCCGGATGCGGCTTTCATAAGTTCTGACGGTCTCCCGCTCCTGCTCGGCCTGCCGCCGCAGATCTTCGGCCTCGCGCGTCTTGGACGAATACATGGCCGATTCCCCGGCCAGCTGCCGCTCCCTCTCCATCATGGATTTGTACTCCGATACGCCGGCTTTGATTTCCGGACGCCTGTCGAGGATGGCGTCGCAGGAAGCAATGATACCCCGCTGATCGTCCCTATTTTTCCCTGTAGCACGCTTTTTCTCGTTCAGAGTATAAATATCCTCCAACAGCTTCCGGCGCCGTTCCCTGGCCTCCTGCTTCGTCGCCAGGAGTACCATACAGTTCTGGAGTTCAAGGTTCTTCTCCTTCATCCTGCTCTCCGCTTCAGAGAGCTCCGCTTCCGCTTCCTCCATTTCCTCCGCAGGCCTGCCGGCTGACAGGATGTTCCCATTCTGGATACTGATACTGTTCTTCTTCCCGGCAATCAGGCGGCGCTTATCCCCGGCGAGTTCTCCGGCAATGTCTTCCATCGCCCCGTAGATCCCGAGCCCGAGGAGGTTTCCGAGGATCACCATCCTATCCTCTTTTCGGGCCTGTAAAAAGAGGCCGTACTGATCCTGCATGATGAGGGCGCAGCTGCGGAAGGTAAGGCTGTCCACGCCTATGATCCTCTCTATGTCAGCCTGGGTGTCGTTGAACTTCTCCTGGGAGCGGTCCACCCATTCGCCGCCGATATATTCCGAAAGGTTGAGCGTGCCTTTCCCGGATTTGGCCCTTGTCCTGACCACCCGGTACCTGGAATCGCCGATGGAAAACGTAAACGATATGTACCCGGAACGTACGTTCTCGTCATTGCGGAGCCACGGCACCTTGACCGACGTGCTGCGTCCCTCTCTGGGTTCTTCAAACAGGCAGTCGATGATGGCGTCCATGAACAGGGACGACTTGCCGGCGCCGTTCTGCCCGTTGATCGTGCAGAACTGGATATCCTCGAAGCTGAACCTCTCCTCCGCATATGCACGGTAGTTTTTGACCTCGATTTCCAGCGGAACGAACAGTCCGGAGAACGCGCCCGGTACATCGCTTGCCATCGCCTGGCCCATGATCGGCCTAGCCTTCAGGATCAGCCGGCCGATATCGTCCTTATCCATCCCCTTCCCTTCCAGATACCTCCGGAGGTTTTCTTCCGGATCCGTTTTATCCGACATATCCGTCCGGTCCGCAGCCTCCTCAATACGCTCCGGGGTTATCCCGGCCACCCAGAAAGCGCCGTCCTCATAGAGCGCTTTCTCCAGCGTGGAGGTATTGAACGCTTTCTTCTTCTCGGCCGTACACTCGTACAGTACCCTGACGATCCGGCCCTGCGCCTCGCCGTTGCGGCGCCACCAGTTTTCGGCCACCTCGTCCATGTGTCCGAGGATAATGGCCTCTATGTCGGCATCCGTGAAATGGAACGTCACAAACTCTCGGTACGGCGTTTTATAGAACTGGCTGCTCCACCCGCCAAACGGGAGGGAAGTATGTATCCAGAATCCGCGCTCCTGCCCTTCATCGTTGAAATTCAGTGCATTGACCGCTCCGGAGTAATACCACGGTTTGCTGCCGATCCTCTGCGGCCTGTGTATATGCCCAAGGGCCACCAGCCCGAAATCGGCAGCCTCAAGGCTCTCTGTTGGGATGATCGGCTCAAACTGCGTCAGGATCTGCGACTGTCCGCTTTCCGTATTGCATCCCGGAACCGTGTAATGGGCCATAAGGATGGATAATTTGTCAGGACTGCACTGGGCTTTCATGCCGAGTACGATGTTCCCAAGCTCCTGGGAAATGGCCTCGTTTTCGTCTTCCTTGCCCATCCCCGGGAACTGCGCCCTGTATGTGCCGACGTCAAACCCGGGAAGTACAGCCACGTCCGCATAGGGCGTCTGTATGATCTCCGGCTCGGTAACGATGTGGACGTTGGAGAAAGTCGGGAAATACTCTTGCAATACCTTAAACGGGCCTTCCCCGTCATGATTCGGGGTGCCCCTCATGACGATAACCTGGCCGGATGCCATTGATAGATCGTAAATGATCCGGCGGGCCTGGATTACTTTCTCGCAGCACCGGTCGCTCCATGTCCTCCCCAGATGGAAGATGTCCCCGGATACCAGCGTCAGATCCGGATACTCTTCCTTTGCGGTCTCGACCATGGATCTCAGACACCTCATTGTGTCAGCTGACCGGAGATTCACACCGTCCTTTTCCGGCCCCTTGAATGTGCCGATATGCCAATCGGCCGTGTGCAGTATCTTCATTGCCCGATCTCTCCTTTCTTTGGTACGCTTCCAGGCTTCTCTGCCATATGTTCAAATTGCGGATGCAGACGCGAAAACTGCTGATCTGGAATTCCGCAGAAAACAATTCCGTCCCGGTCCCATCTCTCGCCCACGATCAGGATGTTTCCGACGATCGGAAATCCATGGATATCCGTTTTGTAGAGCCAGCTCCCGATGAAATTGATATCCAGGTCATGATAAAGTCCTTCCTCATCCACAAGCATACTCACGCAGTCGCCGGGAGTATCGGGTCCGCCCATCACGCTGTACAGCCTGTCCGGCATCACATGCTCATATAATTCGCACTGCGGCCCAATCAGTTTCCGCAGCACCTCGTTCTGCTTACTAATCGATCCTGCCGGGAATTCCACGGCGGAAACCTCGCATTCCGTAGTTATCCTTATAATCTTCATCGCCTCTGCCCTCCATTCCCGGTCCTCTGCTGGCGGGTCTGCTCCCTGACTACCCTCTGGCAGTCATAGCAGAGCGGACGCCCAAAATTTTCATAGGAATAATCCCAAACCCTCCGCGGGATTACCTTTCCGCACTTGTCGCAGCAAAAATCCTGTGAGCGGTCTTCCGGCGGCTCGGGATCGGAAACCGGGGCCGCCGGTTCAGGATCGGGGATCTGGGCAGATGGCTCCGGCCGCTGCGGTTCATAATATGAATATGCCTCGATGTGCGTATCCCTTATATCCGGCGCATCGATCACATCGCCATAGTCCTGCATCCCGGCGTCATTTCTGCAGTCGATCACCGGCGTCTCCATCGGCGCTTTCTTCTGATCCCGTCCGAACAAATTCCCCCGGCTCCGGAACATGCTCTCGATGGCCACGCGCTTCACCGCATCATTGTCCAGGTTGGGTACCAGATAGCCGACCACGAACGGCTTTTCAAATTCTTCAATAAGGTATGAACCTTTAATCTGCAGGGCCGTCCGGATGGCTCCGTTCAACGCTTTCGCCTCGCAGATCTGCGCCCGGTGCTTCAAAAACTCTTTCTTTTGATTTTCCGTCATATCCGCAACGACATCACGCACGTTGATCTCATGATGGTCGACAAAATACAGGGTCTCGCCGGTGAGCTGCGGTACCGCAATGGTAACCTTATACCGGACGTCCTGGTTGCTCTGGCAGTTGCCGCACTGCAGGACCTTTCCGGAGTGCTGGTTGACGGACACACATTTCTGGCAGATAGTCGGGAGTACGGATTCGCAGTCGACCTGCTTGATCCCGGACGCTTCGGCCAACTTCGTGAGCGCTTTTTTGGTGAGCGCATAGCGGGGCGGCGTTGCCTCATGAAATGCGCCGCTCTTATCCCGGTACGCCGCCTTGGCTTTCTCCTGCACATAGATCTCTTTGTCGTTTAAGTCTGTGGAAATTTTGACCGCCTTGATCGTAGGCGCCATGATCTCCGGAATCTGCGATACCGTCTCAATCGGAATGAGCATGGTATACTTTTCCGGATGCTGCTGGATGACAGCTAATGATGTGTTCTCCATGAATTTTCCCTCCATATTGTGTTTTTTGCTTGATTTATTGAGCAGAAGCTGTTACAATATGGGTATCCTGTGGGGCGCTCTGGTCTATGACCGAGTGCTCTTTTTCCATATCATAAACTTCTCTGCATAAATCCATAGTAACCTGCGTCAGCTCCAGGCTCGACACATATTCCTCGGTGAGCTTTACCAGATACCACCTCTGTAACACGGCCGGCCTGGGATCCCGGGAATAGATGTATTCCTGCTTCCTCCTGGCGCACTCCAGGGCCTCCCGGAACCGGCCGTCGGATATCCTATATCCGAGCAGCTCCTCAACCTCTTCTTTCGTCACCTGCTCCATACTATAGCCCCCTCATTTAATTACCAAATAAACTTCTGCCTCATACTTACCCAGTTCCAGCGCGTGCTGATGGGTGTCGACCGCGATATCAATGCGGTTCCCCTTTATCGCCCCGCCGGTATCATAAGCGGTATATTCCACGCCGTTTATGCTCACTGTCGATCCGGTCGGTATCACTTTCGGATCGGTGGCGATCATGCCGGGCCGAACCGGGACCCCGGAAGACGTCAGGCCCGTTCCGGTCCCGCATATGTGCCTGCGCTTTTCGCAGCAATAATGCGTGATCGTAAATGTGCCGAGATACTCCAGCTCCGGCTCCGAAACGGATTCCTCAGTGGCGGACGGGTTTTCGCGGACCTCCCCGGCCGTCGTCTCCAGCTCCGCCGCAGGCGCCGGTGGAGTGCATGACGCGGATTCCTCGGATGTCGTATCAGCCGCCTGTGTCCGTGTTTCCGTCTCCTCAGGGATTTCACCCACTGCCGCAGAGGCTTCTTTCGGCTCGATCGCTTTCAGCAACAGCAGGAGTACGGCCAGCGCCATCATCAGAAGCAACACAGTCAAAACGATTTTCTTCAGGGCCCTGAGAATAGCCCGCCGGCGCCGCTGCCTCTGAAGCATCTTGCGAAACGGAACATATTCCAGCCGCCTCATACCGTCACCTTCTTTCTCTCCTTATCTACCAGAAACGTAAGCTGCCCCGTCTTGGAATCCACCCTGATCATCTGCGCATAAGTATCATCCCTTTCCTTCTCCGCCTTCTCGCAGTCGCACCGCTCGCCGGGATCCAGATTCGCGCCGCACCG
>CANQRW010000075.1 GCA_947626365.1 uncultured Lachnospiraceae bacterium | reverse complement strand
GTTTCTTACACTCAAAAGCGGCAGTTTCTGGCGCTTCTTTCGATATGCTTCTGATTCTACTTTACGTCTTCACACTAATCCCCCTAAAAGATCTCTTTGAAAAAGCCGCTTAATTCCATAAGCAATACCATTATACACCATACCAATAGCAAGGTCTATTAGCTGTACCCATTTTTCCCCCAAATTTATTACACCTGCTCCATTCCGAATAATATTTATCTTTCAACGAATCATGAAAGCTTATCGCAGCCTATAATGAAAATAGGGTTTCGGCTCCACTACTAGTTCAGCTTGTCTTTCTGCTTTATAATAGATTCAGGCAGGATTAAGTTTGATTGAACATTGGAGGATCTGCACCCCGTTTTTCAACGTAAATGTTTTGCCCTTGAGCACAGCATATTGTCGCATCCTTTACAGATAGCACGAGTAGCAAAGTCCGTATCACCTCGGGCAAATCTCCTGCCAATCCTATTACAAAGGAGATACTCTCTATGAAGGACCTTTTGGAAATTTCCTGTGGACTGGATGTCCATAAAGAAAAAATTGTCGCGTGTATCCTGACTGGCCCATTAGGCAAGCCGACCCAGTCTGAAATCCGTGAATTCACTACCTTGATTCCGGATATGGCAGCATTGCGGGATTGGATTGTTTCTCATAACTGCCATCATGTAGCTATGGAAAGCACTGGCATCTATTGGATGCCGATTTATGAAATACTGGAAACTGCCTTCTCCGGAGATATTACCCTGCTTGTAGTAAATGCGCGCCATATGAAAAACGTCCCTGGCAAAAAGACCGATATGCGGGATTCAGAATGGATCTCCACTTTACTCCGCGCCGGACTTCTGAATGGCAGCTTCATTCCCGAAAAAAGGATCCGTGAATTCCGCGACCTTAACCGTTACCGTAAGAGCATCATCCGTGATATTACATCCCAGAAGAACAGGATTGAAAAATTTTTACAAAGTTCCGGTTTTCGTTTGTCATCCTTTATTTCTGATATTTTTGGCGCTTCGGGCAGAAATATCATCCTGCATTTAATTGAATACGGACAGATTGATAAAACCGCCTTAAACTCTTGTCTGAGGACAAAGACCAGAAAACCGTATGGATGAAATTCTTATGTCCGTAAATGGAACGCTTTCAGAACACCAAAAAGCATATTTAAAAATCCTCATGGAGCATTATGATTCCTTAAAGGGGCATCTTGGCGAAATCGAAACTGCTCTTAAGGAAGATATGGCTCCATTTGCCGTACAGGTTGAGCAACTGAATAGTATTTATGGGATAAGTACGACTGCTTCTTGTGCAATCATTGCTGAAATCGGCATCGATAAGAAAGCTTTTAAAACCGCAGAACATATCTGCTCATGGGCTGGTCTATGTCCCGGCAATGATGAAAGCGCCAGGAAACTAAAAAGCACTTCTGTTACAAAAGGCAATCCTTATATAAAGAGCATGCTTTGTGAAATCGCCTGGGTAATTGACGGAAAACGAAATACCTATCTCTCTGCCGGGTACTGGAGGATCAAGCAGAAAAAGGGGCGCTAAAAATGCGATCGTTGCTCTTGCCAGAAAACTTCTTGTCATCATCTATACAATGCTAAAACAAGGGACTCTTTTTGATGAGTCCTGTTTTGAAACCAGACATAAAAAGTGTGAGCAAAAGCAGCTTTCCCGCTATATTCGGGAATTAGAGGAACATGGCTATCATGTAGAAGCACAAGCCTAATTTCCTGTATAATCAGTATTTCACTATCAGCAGCCAATCTTATGACTGCTTTATAGTGATGCCTTCATGATTGTTGAAAACATTTGTTGGTAAGGTTCAGTTTTTGGCTACCGCTTTTATTTTCGTAGCAAGGTTCATCCGGCCGATGAATCTGGTCGGTAGGCTCAAAATTCTGAAAACTTATTATACTTCATATTTTTGCGGATGTCAAGTGCAGGTGGTTCCTTGCCCAGGGTTTGCCCAGGGTTGTTTCATGAAATAACCCTGTAACCTGACAATTTCTTGTTGGCAGCGCTTACATTTTCATGTATAATAGAAACAACGGCAGGTTTTACTACATTTATGGGGGAAATATCCGGCGCGATTCCGGAGAAGAAGGAGGTATGTATGAAACATTTCAATCCGTTGACACAGGAAAACGACTGCGATGAGAGATTCATCACCATCGGCGAGATCATGCTCCGCCTGACGCCGCCGAACTATGAGAAGATCCGCATGACCAGCAGTTTCGAGGCCAGCTACGGCGGCAGCGAGGCCAACATTGCCCTGGCCCTGGCCAATCTGGGGGTGGACAGCACATTTTTCACCGTGGTTCCCAACAACAGTTTGGGGAAGAGCGCGGTCCGGATGCTGCGGAGCAACGACGTACACTGCACACCGGTGATCCTGAGCACTCCGGAGGAGACGCCCACCCACCGGCTGGGCTGCTATTATCTGGAGACCGGATACGGGATCCGCTCCAGCAAGGTTACATATGACCGGAAAAACAGCGCCATCACGGAGTATAATTTCGAGCGTATCGATTTGGACGCGCTGCTGAAGGATTTTACATGGCTTCATCTGAGCGGCATCACGCCGGCCCTGGCGCCCAACTGCAGGAAGCTGATCATGGACTGTCTTGTGGTAGCCAAGAATCACGGTTTGACTGTCAGCTTTGACGGCAATTTCCGGAGTACTCTGTGGACATGGGAGGAGGCCCGGGACTTTTGTACGGAATGCCTGCCCTATGTGGATGTGCTTTTCGGCATCGAGCCCTATCATCTGTGGAAGGATGAGGCGGATCACAGCAAGGGAGATGTGAAGGACGGCGTGCCCTTCCGGCCCAGCTATGAGCAGCAGGACGATATTTTCCAGGCCTTTGTGGAGCGGTACCCCAATATCCGGTGTATCGCCCGCCATGTGAGATACGCTCACAGCGGAAGCGAGAACAGCCTGAAAGCGTTCATGTGGTATCAGGGGCATACCTTTGAGAGCAAGATGTTCACCTTCAATATTCTGGACCGGGTAGGCGGCGGCGACGCCTTTGCCAGCGGCCTGATCTACGCCATGATGCACGGCTATAAGCCCATGGACATGATCAATTTCGCGGTGGCCAGCAGCGTGATCAAGCACACCATCCGCGGCGATGCCAATATCACCGATGACGCAGAGAGTATCCGGAACCTGATGGATATGAATTACGATATCAAGCGGTAAAGCAATACGCGGGCAATACGCAAACAGGTAAAGCGATACGCAGGCAATACGCGGGTGATACGCAAGCGGCCTGAGGGTAAAATGCCTTCAGGCTGCTTTTGTACTATTGACTGCAGAGAGAGCCGGCAGCATCGTTTTGCTGTATCTAAATTTGCTTTTATCCAAAGTTTAACAGTTTAAAGTTGTTATTTACTGAATCCGAAAACCGTGGTATGATAGTAGCGGCGTGGGTATGCGGCCCATGAATAATCCGGTAGTGAAAGGGGATTTCTATGAGCAGAAATATTCCGAAGGAACGCAAGATTGCCATGTACCAGGCTATTTTACAGCTGAAGACCCTGGAAGAGTGCTGCGACTTTTTCGAGGACGTCTGCGCCATGACAGAACTGCGTGCCATGGAACAGCGGTTTGAGGTTGCCAGAATGCTGAAGAACGACAAGGTATATACGGAGATCAAGCAGGAGACCAACGCCAGTTCCGCTACGATCAGCCGGGTGAACCGGATGCTGAATTACGGAACCGGATGTCTGGGGCAGATCATCGACCGTCTGAGTGAGAACGCGTAAAATCTTCAAATACATAGGTAGAAAGGATATTTCACATGAAAGAACTGATGTTAGGCAACAAAGCCCTGGCCAGAGGGCTGTATGAGGCCGGGTGCAGCGTGGTGTCCAGTTATCCGGGGACGCCCAGCACGGAGGTCACGGAGGAGGCCGCCAAGTACGATGAGATTTACTGTGAGTGGGCTCCCAATGAGAAGGTAGCCATGGAAGTGGCTTTCGGCGCTTCCCTGGCGGGAAAGCGCAGCTTCTGCGGTATGAAGCATGTGGGACTGAACGTAGCGGCGGACCCGCTGTTTACCTGCTCCTACACAGGCGTCAACGCAGGTATGGTCATCTGCGTGGCGGACGACGCCGGGATGCATTCTTCCCAGAATGAGCAGGATTCCCGCCATCACGCCATCGCCTCCAAGGTACCCATGCTGGAGCCGGCGGACTCCGCCGAGGCCCTGGAATTTGCCAAAAAGGCCTTTGAGCTGTCGGAGCAGTTTGACACGCCGGTCATTATCAAGATGTGTACCCGCATCGCCCACTCCCAGAGCGTTGTGGAGACAGGAAGCCGCGTAGTGCCGGAACCGAAGCCCTATGAGAAAAATATTGCCAAATATGTGATGATGCCGGGCAACGCCATCCGCCGCCATCCCATTGTGGAGGAGCGGACCCGGAAGCTGACGGAATACGCGGAAAACTGCGTATTCAACCGGGTGGAGATGGGCGGCACGAAGCTGGGTATCATCACTTCTTCCACCAGCTACCAGTACGCCAAGGAAGTGTTCGGCGACAGCGCCAGCATTCTGAAACTGGGCATGGTCAATCCCCTTCCCGTGAAGCTGATCCTGGATTTTGCGGCGAAAGTGGAGAAGCTGGTGGTCATCGAGGAGTTGGATCCGATCATTGAGGATCACTGCCGCCGCCTGGGCCTTGCGGTCAGCGGCAAGGATGTGCTGCCGGTCTGCGGCGAATTCTTCCCCAATGTGATCGCGGAAAAGCTTGGCGTACCGGTACCGGAACACGCGGCTCTTGGCGAGGCGCTGCCCGGCAGGCCGCCGGTTATGTGCGCCGGCTGTCCTCACCGGGGACTGTTCTACACATTGTCGAAGAATAAATGTACGGTGCTGGGCGACATCGGCTGCTACACCCTGGGAGCCGTAGCCCCATTGAGCGCCATGGAGATGACTCTTTGCATGGGGGCCTCCGTCAGCGCCATTCATGGATTTAACAAAGCCCTGGGCGCTGAGAGCGAAGGGAAAACAGTGGCCGTCATCGGCGATTCCACCTTCATGCACTCCGGCATGACCGGCCTGGCCAACATTGCCTATAACCAGAGCAATTCCACGGTGATCATCCTGGACAACTCCATCACCGGCATGACCGGCCACCAGCAGAATCCTACCACCGGCTACAATATCAAAGGCGATCCGGCGGGCAAGATCGATCTGGAAAGCCTGTGCCGGGCCATGGGCTTCAACCGGGTTGTTGTGGTGGATCCCTATGATCTGGCCGCCTGCGACAAGGCGGTGAAGGAAGAGCTGGCGGCTTCGGAGCCGTCGGTGATCATCAGCCGCCGTCCCTGCGCCCTGCTGAAATACGTGAAGCACAACCCGCCGCTTCATGTGGATCCGGATAAATGTGTGGGCTGTAAATCCTGTATGCGCCTGGGCTGCCCGGCCATCAGCGTGAAGAACAAAAAGGCGGTCATTGACAGTACCCAGTGCGTGGGCTGCGGCGTCTGCGAGCAGCTGTGTAAATTCGGGGCTCTTTGATTTCGAGAAAAGGAAGGGATCGACGGCTGCGGCCTGCGGGGCGCGCCGGTTTCCCGTGAGAGGAGAATACATAGAATGACGAAGAATATTATGATCGTGGGAGTAGGGGGCCAGGGTTCCCTGCTGGCCAGCAAGCTGCTGGGCCATCTGCTTCTGACGGAAGGGTATGACGTGAAGGTTTCCGAGGTTCACGGCATGAGCCAGAGAGGCGGCAGCGTGGTGACTTACGTCCGTTTCGGCGAGAAGGTCTATTCCCCGGTGATCGATAAAGGGCAGGCGGATTTCATCGTCTCCTTTGAGAAGCTGGAAGCGGCCCGGTATATGGAATATCTGAAGAAAGGCGGCCGGATTGTGGTCAATACCCAGGAGATCGATCCCATGCCGGTGATCACCGGCGCGGCCGTCTATCCGGAGAATCTGATTGAGAAGATGGAGGCGGCAGGTGCCACAGTGGACGCCATGGACTGTCTGACTTTGGCGGAGCAGGCCGGTTCCTCCAAGGCGGTAAACATCGTCCTCATGGGCCGTCTGTCCAAATACTTTGATATTCCTGTGGAGAAGTGGCAGCAGGCCATCCGGGAGTGTGTTCCGCCGAAGTTTGTGGAGCTGAACCTGAAGGCCTTCGAGCTGGGCCGGGGAGAGTGAAAACGGATAGATACGCGCGCCTGTGTGAGAAATTTCCGGAACCTGGTAAAACGGAATACAAGGTGAAAAACGGAATACAAAAAAGTGTCACTGGCGCGTTTTTTGTATTCTGACGTAATGCAAAGGGAGCGCCGCGCAGCGGAATGGCCGCCTTATGGGGGACATTTCGGAGACGCGGGGCTCCCTTTTTGGAGGGATTGATAGAAAGACCGGCTGTTACGCGGGGCTGTCCGGCTTACTCACTCGCGGGGAGCGGCGTCAGATTCCGGGACTTTTGCCGGAAGGTATACGGCAGTTTCCTGAACGGCGCTGCTGTAGGGAGCGACGCCGGCAGTGTCAGGCGACCCGCCGCTGAAAGAAGTACCGTCGGAAGCCCCGCTGCCATGGGAGATGTCGCTGGGAGAGTTGCTGTTAGTGGAACCGCCGCCGTCCGGCGCTCCGTGGTCGATCGTGTCGAGAAGCGCCTGCGCCGCCTCAGGATCGGCACAGGCCGAATCCAGCGGGAGAGTGAAAAGGGCGTTTACGCCGTCATAGCTTTCATTTCGCGTGATCTCCCCGGTAGAATCATCGTAGAGAAAAGCCTCCTGATTATAGAAAGTTCCGTCGCTGACGCCGATGCAGACGCCGCGGTCCGCGAACAGGGCCGCGTTGGTGGTCTCCAGGATGCGGTACAGCACGCCGTCGATCACCAAATCCGCATAGGAGCCGTTCAGGGTGAAGGCGTTATACTTCTGGGGAGGCAGGCCTTTGATATAAGGAGAGACCAGAAATGTCTCGTCGCCGTAGGTCTCATCGGAGGTGTCCGGCATGGGCGTGCCATCCGCGTGTTCAATAGCCACGATCGTACAGAGGCGGCCGCTTTCGAAGAACGGATTCCCTCCGCCGGATACGTAGACGGTTCCGCTTCCGTTCATGGTATCCTGTCCCAGATAGTCGCTGATATTCTCGCCGGCCGCGGCGCCCAGCAGTGTGACCCGGTAGTTTCCGCAGGTCTGAGACTCGTTGACCAGGATCGCGCCTTTGCCGGTAAGAGACTCCGCCAGCTTCCGGTCTCCGGATTCCGCAGCCACGTCTTTGGCGCTCAGCAGCTTCCAGGCAGCGTAGGTGGTGACGGAGCCGACGGCCAGGACGCAGCAGATGGCGGCGGCCATGGCGGCCCGGACCCGTATGCGTGGTCTGCGCTCGTAATTGGTATTTGTTGTATTCATATTCCGATTCTCCTTTTTCTGATTGAGAATGCGCTGATTGAGCCGGGAATCCGGCGTCATGTCAGGAGAAAGGGCCTGTTTTAAGAGATCGTCTATATCACGTTTCATCTAAAACCTCCTTGAGATCCTGCGCTAATCGTTTTCTGGCTTTGTGAAGCCTGCTTTTGACCGTTCCCTGAGGGATTTGCAGAACCGCGGCGATCTCCGGGATTTTCAGGTCCTCCATGTAGAACAGGAGAACCGGAAGGCGGTACCGATCCGGAAGAGCGGCTACGGCCTGGCGGATGGTCTGTGCTTCCTCCCGGGCGATGACTGCGTCGAGGGGAGAGGGCGTGCCGGAGACGGGTTCGCCGCCGGAAAATGAACCTGCAGCCGGAAATGTGCTTCCGCCATCCGGCCCTCCGCGGGTCTCCCACGCCCCTGTGGCTGAGTGAAATCCGCGGGTCTCCCACGCCCCTGCGGCCGCATGAGACCTGCCGGCGCACCATGTTCCCGCAGCGGCATGAACCCCGCCGGTCTCCCGCAGAAGCTCCAGCGACGCTACCGGTCCGGTAATCCGCTGCCGCAGAGACAGCTTCCGACACCGGTTCCGCCAGAGGTTCACGGCGATGGACAGCAGGGCGCTTTTGGGATTGCCCTCCGCGTCCAATCGCCCGATGATTTCCGCAGCGGTGAGGAAGGCATCCTGATATAAGTCGTCGGCTTCCTGACGGCTGCGTGTCAGGCAGCAGCAAAAGGAATAGATGTCTCTGCCGTACAGTTCTATGCAGTTTTCCAGATCGCTCATGTGCATAAGCAAGGCTCCTTCATCTTGTACTTTCTGCGGAAAAAGGCGCCGGCGGCGCGTTTCCCGCATGGGACGTCCGGGGACAGGATGACTGCCCTTCATAACTATATTGTAACAGGAAAGGGATTTGGTTCACTGTATTCGGCTAAATGACAGAACGGCCCGGAATGGGCAGGTATCCAATGGGTAGATATCCGATAGAAAGATATGGAAAAGGACAGAAAGTTTAAATATGGAAATGGGAAGCGGGGCAGGCGGATACCTGTCACGCCAGCCCCAGAAGCGCCGCCGCGTTCCCCGCCAAGACGGCCTCTTTTTCATCGTCGGTCAGCGGCATCCGCTCTACCCGCCCGATATAGTCCGCCTGGTCCTCCCAGGGAGAATCGGTGGCGAACAGCACCTTGTCCGCGCCGTGTTTTCTCACCAGCCGCAGGAAATCTTCATCGGAAAGATTGGAGGGCAGAAGAGGCATCTCCGTCTGGGTCGGATTGGGAGTGATGGATCCGATGGAGAATGCGGTGTCCAGCCATACCGGCGCGCCGGCCAGATCCCGTTCCACTTCATCCCAGCATCCCCAGCCGCCCATGTGGGCCAGAACCAGCTTGGCCGGGCGGACCTGTTTCAGCACGTTCAGAACCATTTTTACGGAACAGTAATTGCGGTCGTAAATGCCGATATCGATGCCTGCGTGGGTGATGATGATAAGCCCCAGCTCCGAGGCGCAGTCCATGATCCGCAGGTTTCGGATATCGTCAAAATCGATTCCCTGGTAAGCCGGATGCAGCTTGATTCCCAGGATCCCGGCCTCTTTCAGTTTTTTAAGTTCATTCTTGTAATCTTCGTAATCCGGGTGCATGCCGCCGAATGTGATGATTCCTTCCGATAGGAGCGATTCCCGGTCCCGCATGAGGGAGCCGTTCACCTTCTCCACCTGTCCGGCATAGGTCATGACCGGCAGATTCACGGAATAGTCCACATGGGCCCGGTCCATGGAAGCCCGAAGGCCGTCTGCGGAACCATCGGTGAAATAGGCGGTGTGAGAGGCGCCGGCCAGCTTATCCAGAACTGACCGGGATACTTTGGCGGGAAACGTATGGGTATGGAAATCAATTATCATGGAAAACCACTCCTTTGCCTTGATGAAATCATCATAGGTCAGAATGGAGGGAAAGTCAATGAGAAATCTCTCCGGACGGCTTATGATTGCATAATGCATATTTGCTTAATTGGTTTCCAGGCAATTGACTTTCTCCCGTATTTATGGTATCTTATAAGAGCGCTTTAACAGATAAAATTGAAAAAGTATAAAATTTTTAAAGCGTGAAAGAGCGAAGACCATAGGAGAGGGAGTATAGTACAATGCCGGTAACTGATTTATTGGAGAGAAATCATAAACTGTACGGGGACGAGGTTGCCCTGGTGGAGCTGAATCCTACTATGATGGACAAAAGGAAAACCACCTGGAAGGAGTACGATCTGGTGCAGCAGACGTCGCCCATGCCCTACAGGCGGGAGATTACCTGGAGCGTGTTTGACGAGAAGGCCAACCGTGTGGCCAACATGCTTCTTGGCAGAGGAGTGACGAAGGGAGACCGCGTGGCCATCCTTATGTTCAACTGTCTGGAGTGGCTGCCGATCTATTTTGGGATTCTGAAGACCGGAGCCATCGCGGTTCCTTTCAATTTCCGTTTTTCCGCGGATGAGATTAAATACTGCGCCGATCTGGCGGAGGTTCAGGTGCTGTTCTTCGGGCCGGAATTCATTGGCCGTATCGAGAGCATTGAAAATGAGATGAACAGAGGACGCCTTCTGATCTATGTGGGCGACGGCTGTCCGACATTTGCGGAGAGCTATGCGGAGCTGGTAGCCGACAGTTCCAGCCAGCCGCCTCTGGTACGCCTGGAGGATGAGGACGACGCGGCAATCTATTTCTCGTCAGGAACTACAGGCTTTCCCAAGGCGATTTTACATAATCACGAGAGCCTTCTGCAGGCGGCCCAGATGGAGCAGAAGCACCATATGACCGGCAGGGACGATGTGTTCCTGTGCATTCCGCCTTTGTATCACACCGGAGCCAAGTTCCATTGGATGGGCAGCCTGTGCGCCGGAAGCCGGGCGGTTCTTCTGAAGGGAACCACGCCGGAGATCATTCTGGACGCGGTGTCCAGCGAGCAGTGTACCATCGTGTGGCTTCTGGTGCCGTGGGCCCAGGATATCGTGGACAGCCTGGACCGGGGCGACATTAAGCTGGAAGATTACCAGCTGGATCAGTGGAGGCTGATGCATATCGGCGCCCAGCCTGTGCCTCCGTCCCTGATCAAGCGGTGGAAGGAGTATTTCCCCCATCATCAGTACGATACCAACTACGGCCTGTCGGAATCCACTGGCCCCGGATGCGTCCATCTGGGTGTGGAGAATATCCACAAGGTAGGCGCCATCGGAATTCCCGGCTATCGCTGGTCCTGCAAGATCGTGGATGAGAACGACCAGGAGGTGGAGCAGGGCAGTGTAGGCGAGCTGTGCGTCAAAGGCCCCGGCGTCATGACCTGCTATTACAACGATCCGGAAGCGACGGCAGAAACGCTGAAGGACGGCTGGCTTTATACCGGCGACATGGCCATGCAGGATGAGGACGGCTTTATCTTCCTGGTAGACCGGAAGAAGGACGTCATCGTCAGCGGCGGCGAGAACATTTACCCGGTGCAGATCGAGAATTTCCTGACCGCCTATGATAAGGTGAAGGATGTGGCGGTTATCGGCCTTCCGGATAAGCGGTTGGGCGAGATCACCGGCGCCATCATTTCCATTAAAGACGGCATGGAATGCACAGAGGAAGAGATCAACGAATTCTGCAAGGGACTTCCCCGCTACAAGCGGCCCAGGAAGATCATTTTCGCCGAGGTCCCCAGAAACGCCACCGGCAAGATTGAGAAGCCAGCCCTCCGCAAAAAGTATGGCGCGGAGCACCTGGTGGCCCAGCAGAACCGCAGCTGATTCCGGATTGTGAAAATGCGGGGGCGGAGCAAGTTTGCGTCCGCGCAATATAATAAGGAAAAAGTACAGAAGACAGCATAAAACAGACCCGCCCGGAGGAAACTCCCCAGGCGGGCTTTGCTGTTATGCCAGTATGCAAATAAAGCGCTAGTGACGCTTTGTTCGTGTTGCAAAGAAACAAAAAATATTGTCAAAAAGAGGGCATGAATCGTCTTGTAAATGGAGGAAATTTATGGTATGGTATAGAAAATCCCATAATAGTATCCGCCGGAGGTCGGGCTGAAGAAAAGGCCGGAATGTAAGGCAGATTCATATTGACATTCGGGGGGGTATGATACAATGATTATGGGGTAATTTGGTATCCCGCAGCATAGAAACACAGTTATTAATCAATAGAAGAGAAAGGAGAGACAGCAATGAGAAAATTGCGGAAAAGAATGGCATTGTGGCTCTGTATGTTGCTTCTGCTTTCCATGACATGCAGCAATGTGCTGGCGGATGAACCGGCCAGTGCTGCTTCTGAAGAGACAGCAGATAGCAAAACAGGATCAGGGCGGAATAAGGAATCAGTAGCGACACCGTCGGAGGCGACAGAATCGGAGGAACCGAAGACAGAAAAGCCGACAGAATCGGAGGAACTGAAGACAGAAGAACCGGCAGAATCGGGAAAAGATACGCAGACGAATAGTGTGCAGAACGATCCCGAAGTTAAACAGGATGAGCCGGACACCATACTTGCGGATGTGCCTATGGCAATTTCGGAATCCCCATCCCGCGAGGTTACTCTTTATACGAAGAGCGATGCCCTTGAAGGCGAATGGGAAGCAGAGACAGTGCAGCTGACTGAAAATGGCTGCCTGCCTGACACTGTAGAGGAGCCGGAACGTTACGGCTGGAAATTCCTGGGCTGGTATGATAAGGAAGTTTCAGAAAATTATTGGGGTGATGACTCCAATGAGACGTTGGATGCGCTTATCAAGAAGTATGGTGATAAGGAGATTAACTGGTATAATCCTGCAAAAGGCGAATTCCAGAAGATTAAAGCCGGAAAAGCAGGGGATCCGGGCATGGAGGTTCACTATTGTGAGCAGGCCATGCACACCTGGCTGATCGAGAGCGAAGGGACGAAGGTGGATACAGACAAACCTTTGGACGAGGGGGTTACAGAACTGTATGCCATGTATGGTCCCAGATATGGCGATATCGTCTGGCATTATAATGGCTGGAAGAATCAATTTAATTCTGCGCTGACATCAACCAGAGAGTATCAGGCCATAGCTGCGCCGCTAATCTTATCTGACTGGGAAGGGCATACGCTGGAAGGCTGGTTTACAGAGCCGGAGGGCGGTGAGAAGCTGGAGCAGGATGTTGAGATGGAAGGCGGTTATCTCTGTGGCCGGGTAGGCACCGGTGTGTTAGAGCCTGAGATGAAGGGGAATAATTCCTGGGAGCCGATTCATCTGTATGCCCATTGGTCCGGAGGCCAGGAGACGAAAGGTATTTGGCTTTCCGCTTATCCATCTAAGCTTGATCCTAACAAGCCTGGAGCTTCCGTTGTAGTTAATCTTAAACTGGGCACCAGCGGCGCCAACTGGCCCGACAGCGTGGAATGGAGTGTAGACCGTCAGGATATGGGAATCACTCTGGAACCATTTAAGGGGAACGAGAGCAACAGACCTGTTCAGCGAGTAACATTGAAGTTTTGGAGTGGGATTCTTGGCAATGACAATACGACGATAACGGTAACAGCTAAGACGGACAAAGGGCTTACGGCATCGGCAACAATTACTCTGTGCCATGACTGGTATCGTCAGTCCGGATATGAGGCCACTTGCGAAAGCACGGGATTCCAGCTGTGGAAATGCGGCGATTGCCTTCAGGAAAAGAGGATTACGATTCCTGCGAAGGGGCATTCCAAAGTGACGAAAAATGTGGCGCCTACTTGTACGGAGAGCGGTTATCAGGAGATTACCTGCAGAGATTGTAATAAGATTGACGAGAAGGTGATTACTTCCGCGCCGTTGGGACACAAGTGGGGAAGTGAGATTGTAAGCCAGAGCTGCGGCGGAACTACGATTATCAGGACATGTGATGTCTGCGGATATACCATGACAGAGACGAATGGAAATGCGCGGCATAACTGGGCTGCGGAACCGACTGTTGATAAAGCGCCGACTTGTGCAACAGACGGCAGCCAGTCCATTCACTGTCTGAACAGCGGCTGCGGCGCAGTGAAGGACAGTACAGTACTTCATGCGGATCCTTCTCTTCATGAGTGGAGCAAGTGGTACACGAGAAGACAGGCGACCGAGAACCAGGATGGAGAAAATTATCGAATCTGTTCTGAGTGTAATCTGACTGAGACGGTAACGGTTAAGTATATTCCGCCTGTACAGGTGGACACATGGGAGACTCCTTCCGCCGAAGAAGTTCCGAAAGAAGAAGGCAATTCCTCCGGCAGTTCCTCCAGCAGGCCCAGCGGAGGCTCCGGCGGTTCCGGAGGCGGTGGTGGCGGCGGCGGAGGCGGCGGTTCCTCCAATGCTAAGACGGGACAGAGCGCCGCTCCGAATGCGGCTCCGGCTCCCACAGTAGTTCCCGGCAGCGGCGGCGCGATCACCCAGGTAGTCAATGTGACAGCCAATGCGGCAGCGGCGGCCGGTGTTGCCAACGCTCAGGTGACTTCCGGCGCATGGCAGCAGGATGCTCAGGGTAAATGGATCCTTCGGTACAGTGATGGAACGGTAGCGGCCAACAGCTGGATCTGCGTGGCAGAGGCGGACGGCGCCCACTGGTATCATTTCGGCGGAACCGGAATCATGGATACCGGTTGGCTGAATGTGGACGGAAAGGTTTATTACCTGGAAGCGAACCCGGTTGGAAACGGCCGTATGCTTACCGGATGGCAGATGCTGAACGGAAAATGGTATTATTTCAGCACAGCAAGCGATGCAACGGTAGGTTCGCTTTTGACCAATACCACGACGCCGGATGGGTATAAAGTGAATGCTCTGGGAGAGTGGATTCAGTAACAGATAACGAGTCAGACACAGAAATGCAGCAACAGATGAGATACAAAAAGAGCGTCGCTGGCGCTCTTTTTGTAGTATGGCGGGCATGCCGTCAGTCTGTGGTGAAAGTCCACGAGGGGCGTAGTTGCCGACGAACCC
>CANQRW010000074.1 GCA_947626365.1 uncultured Lachnospiraceae bacterium | reverse complement strand
CCCCCACAGTTTGCCAACGCACAACAACACTGGGCCGCCTCATTAAACGAGAACCGATTCTTTGCCTCTTTAAACTGGATATGCTCCCCTTCTTTGGCCTCTAGCAACTCATCTATTGTCATTGAATCGTACAAATCTCTCCCCCCCTGTTTATAAATAATAACGTATAATTTTTGCCTATACTTTATTATCTAACAACTGTTATCAAAAGACCCGTTAAAATGACATTGCATAAATACTGGGTTTCCGCAACCACCCCAATCACTCAAATTCTTTCTCATTCCGCTTTCCGGATTCTTCTTCCGTCTGCCCAAAATCCGGCTCTGCGGGTTCCTCCCCTAGCTGCTCCAAGTACGGCTCCACAGATTCTTCCTCTGCCTGCTCCAGATCCATCTGCATCTCCTCCGCCACCTGGCTCCGGATCTCTTCCATCTTCACGGGATCCATGTCCGGCAGATTGGCTGTGGAACCGATTCCGAACCGGCGCAGGAACTCGTCGGTAGTGGCAAACAGGGCCGGCCGGCCCGGCGCATCCAGGCGGCCCACCTCCTGAACCAGGTCGTATTCAATCAGGCGGTTTACCGCATGGTCCGATTTGACGCCCCGGATTTTCTCGATCTCCAGCCTGGTTACCGGCTGCTTGTACGCGATGATGGACAGGGTCTCCAGCACAACATCTGTCAGCATATGCTTCTTGGGCGCGGCCGCCACCCGGATCAGATTCTCATAGTATTTGCCCCGGGTACACATCTGATAGCTGTCCTCCAGCTGAATGATCTCCATGCCCCGGTTCTCCTGATCGTAGCGTTTCCGAAGGCGCTCCGCCGCTTCCCTGGCCGTCTTCTTGTCCTGGTCGATCGCCACAGCCAGCTGATACAGCTCCACCGGCTTCCCCATGGTAAAAAGAACCGCCTCGATAATGGCCTCCCAGTCTCCGGCTGGATAGCTTTCCTCCTCCATCTTCAGCACCTCGGTCACATCCAGAACCGGCACAGGCGCCTCAGCCTCCTTCGTCCCGGCCTCTTTCGCAGGTTCCTCGGCTTCTTCCGCCTCTTCCAGCTCCCGGGCCAGCTCCGCTTCCAGAGCATCCTGGCGGGCCTGAATCTCCTCTAAATCAAAATCATCATCCATATTATCATCAAAGATACCCATCTTCTGTCCCCTCTTTTCCGCCTAGAAATCCTCCAGACCTTCCAGGTTCAGCGCCTCCGGATTCATGCCGGATTCTGTCACCTCGATATCCATATCCTCAAACAGCTTCTCCTGAGTCAGGCGGATATGGCCCATGCGCATAAGCTCCAGAACTGCCAGAAATGTAACCACCACCTCTGTCTTGGAAGACTGGCCGGAAAGCATCTGGCGAAAGCTGAACTTCCGTTTCGTCCTGGCGTAATCCATAATGGAACCAATCTTCTTTTCCAGGCTTACCGGTTCCCTGGTTATATTGCCGAACTTGCTGTGAATGGGATCCACACGGTCCGTCTGTCTTTTCATCACCGACTCAAAGATACTTTGAAGCCTGGCCAGCGTCAGACCGTCCAAAAGCTCATCCAGATCTACAGGAGCCTCATATCTGGCCACTTCTTTGGGTACCGTGGGAGCCTTGTACAGATGCTGCTGGGCGCCATCCTCCATTTCCTGAAGGGTCGCCGCCATCTGTTTGTACATCTTGTATTCCAAAAGCCTGGCCACCAGTTCCGCCCTGGGGTCTTCCTCTTCGCCTTCCTCATCCTCCTGGGCCGGCAGAAGCATCCGGGATTTGATGTCCAGGAGAGTGGACGCCATGACCAAAAACTCGCTCATGAGACCCATATCCTCTGTCTCCAGATGGCTCACATATTCCAGATACTGCTCTGTAATCAGCACGATGGGGATATCGTAAATGCTCACCTTGTTCTTCTCGATCAGATGAAGGAGAAGATCCAGGGGGCCCTCAAAATTGTCCAGTTTGTAGGAGATGCCCATATGTATATTCTGCCTCTCTTTATCGTACGCCCCAGCCTCCGTACCGCCCGAAAACACGGCGCGGCAGATCGGCCGGACCAACACTGCGGGATAAATCCTGTCTCAAGTATAACAAAGTTATTCTTTTCTGTAAATATTTACTCCGCTTTCAGCTTTATGACCACCAGCTGGGACGGATTGTTCAGGCGGATATTGACGGAATGGGTTCCCAGCCCTCTGCCCGCTACCATGAACCGTCCCTTCTCCTCCAGAAGGCCGGCGCAGCATTTCTGGAAAAATTCAAACTGGGGCGTCATAAGCCCTCCCAGAAACGGAAGCCAGATCGTTCCGCCGTGATAATGTCCCGCCAGGGTAAGATCGGCCCCCCATTCTGCATAGGCGCTGAGAAATCTGGGAGAATGGGCCAGAAGGATCTGATAGCGTCTCTCGTCTGCTTTCCCCAGCTTTCCCGCAATATAATCCGGCTCCATGGAAACCGGCGTGAATTTCCTGTAAAAACGCTGATCGATATTCAGCCCGCTGATCCGGATATCCTCGCACGCTTCCGCGCTCTCATCGCTCAGATACCGGACGCCTGCCCTTCTGAGTTCCGCGGTATATCTGTCGTAGCTGTCCCCGTACCGGCCCCGGTCCCGGTTCATGCGGATCTCATGGTTGCCGTTTCCATAGTATACCGGATACCGTTTGGCCAGTTCCTTCACGAAAAACAGGGCGGCATCGATATCCGCCCTCTTCTTCACCACCATCATATCGCCGCCGATCAGCACTCCGTCCGGCCGGACCCTGTCAATAGCCGCAATCAGACGCCTCTGATGGGGACCGAAGCAGTTGTCATGAAGATCCGTCAGGAACACAAAGGTTCTGTCTCTTTTCAGTTTCTCTGACTTCAGTTCATAAACTTCCGTTGTAAAGGTTTTCCGCTCATACCACGAGCGGCACCACAGCCCTGCTGCCGCAGCTGCCGCCGCAATCCACATCCACATGGGCAAACTTCTCCTGCTTTCTTCTCAATCCTTTCTTCGGCCGGCGCGAAGGACTTATCTTCTTATTCTCCGTCTTCCGCCGCCGGCGCCTCAGCCCTGCTTTCTGCTTTTCGCTTTCCTCTCACCGGCGCCTCAGCCCTGCTTTCCGCCCACCGGCGCGAAGGACTTATTTCATAAGATAGGGCGCCATCTCCAGGCGGATAAAATATCCCTGCTCATGCCGGCATACCGGGCAGATCACTGGCGCCTGGATACCCGCCAGCACGAATCCGCAGTTTAAACACATCCAGCCGGTACTCACATCGGATACAAACAGCTGCTGCCGCTCCAGCAAATCCGCAAACAGCTGGAACCGGTCTCCGTGAATCTTCTCAATCTCGGCGATCTGGTGAAACACCCTTCCGATCTCCGCAAAGCCTTCCTCCGCCGCCTTGTCCCCGAAACGCTTGTAGACTACGTCATGCTCCTCGTACTCATTGTGCCGGGCCGCCCGGAGCAGATCCATGGTATTCTCCGAGATATCGACAGGATACTGGCCGTCGGCAAAGACATTCTCGCCGTTTAGCTCCTTCAGATATCCGTAAAATATCTCCCCATGCTCTTTCTCCTGCCCCGCCGTGAACTGAAACACAGCCTCCACCACCGGCAGCTTCTCTCTTCTGGCCACGCCGGCGGCAAAGGTATAGCGGTTCCTGGCCTGACTCTCCCCGGCAAAGGAGCGCATCAGATTCATGGCCGTCTCACTGTTTCTAAAATCCTGCATATGGTATCCTCCTGAATCATATTGGAAATTCTTTCCGGAAACAGTATGTGCAGGATGGAAAATCTCTATGCGCGGAAATCTATTTGACCGCCTTAAATACCGGATCCGCCGGATGGCCCCCTACAATCTTCTGCATGGTCCGCTGAACCGCGTCCCTGGAATTCTTCCAGTCTTTATCTTTATTGAGATAATCGAATTTCTCGATCATCCAGTCGATGTCCTCCTGAACCCGGTCAAGCTCCCGGTTCATCTGCTCGAACAGAACGGGCAGAATCGCCTCCTGTTCCTTCTTATCCAGCTTCTCCGCGCAGGCGTCGATCAGATCCGCGAAATGATGAATGCAGAAGCCCTTGGAGTTCTTCACCATATCCACAAATTCTTTCTCATGCTTCACCTGGTAGAAGAAGGTATCGATGACTCTGCGGTAGGTATCGTCCACCCGGGCGCACACGTAGCAATGGCTCTCCTCGCCGCGGATCCAATTCCCCACAGAGGTTCCGGACACGTCTTCCTTTTTCTTAAACAGGCCGAATTTTGCAGCGGCCTCCGGCTTAAACTCCGCCATCTCCTTCTTAAGCCCTTCCCGCATGTGCTTCATCCGGCTTTTCAGGATCCAGGCGTTGCCCAGCGTGTTGCCGTAATCGTACATCATCTTGGTGTGATGGCGGCAGAACCCCTGGCGGTCCGTCTTGTCCCTGGTATCGCTCTCCATATAGGAGGAACCCAGCACAAATTCAATGGCCTTCTGCTCCAGATCCCGCTCCATATAACAGAACGGACACTCGTCCCCCGACATCATCGCATCGTGAAGTTCTATGGTATATAATTTTTCTTTCACAGCTGTCCACCCCCGTTTCTTACCTTCCATCATACACTTTGACAGCGGTTTTCGTCAAGGGCGCACTTTTTTTCTTCCAAATTGTTCATATTAACGCCTTACGGAAGGCCTTTTTTCCAATATTATCCAGTTATGGATAATATACAAAAGTGGGCGACATGGGTTTTAATACTACTGAGGAGAGGCATCATGATTACATACGAACCCCTGTGGAGGACCATGAAGGAGAAAAACATCAGCCAGTACCGGCTGATCAAATACTTCGGCCTGAGTTCCGGCCAGATCAACCGGCTGAGACAGAATGAGTATGTCTCAACCCACACCATAGGGGTACTCTGTACCATTTTAAACTGCAATGTCAGCGATATTATGGAATTCCACATGGACAACAGCGAATACGCCTTTCCCAATCCCAAGATGTATCAGAAACATATCCTGGACAAAAAGAAAACGGCCGATAAACCAAAGCCGCAGACAGAAGAATCTTAGAAGGACTGCTCCGCACGATCAAACCAATACGGAAAGCAGTCCTTTTCTAATTCCTTATTTCCTTATCCAATCCGCAGCTGATATCCAAGATTCCGCACGGTCGCCACAGATACTCCGGCCTTCAGCTCCCTTAATTTCTTCCTCAAAAGAGAGATGTAGACCTCCACGTTATTCTCCACCGCCTCCGGATTATCTCCCCAGGCCCTGGAAAGCAGAAACTCCTTGGATACCACCATGTCCGTATTGACCATCAGCGTGTGCAGCACGTCAAACTCCCGCTTTCCCAGCTGGTAAGCGCCTCCGGGGCCGGACAGGACAAAGGTACCGTGATCCAGCACAAGTCCGCCGAATCTCAGCTGTTCCGGGATAAACCCGCCTTTTCTGCGCATAATGGCCTTCAGAGCCGCCAGAAATTCTCCCTCCTCAAAGGGCTCTGACAGGCAGTAATCCGCTCCCTCATCCAGGCATCGGATCCTCTCTTCCGCCCGTCCTTCCGTTATCACAAGGACAGGCAGCTGACAGCGGTCATCCCGGAGCCTTCGGAGAATCTTCAGTCCGGCTCCATCGGAAAGGCCGCAGCCTATGATAAGGGCGTCGTAATCTCCCCTTTCCAGACCCTGAACTCTCAGATTCTCCCGGTCCCAGATCAGATCATCCCAGATGTCCTCACTCCAGACATCCACCTCGCACCAGATCTGCCGCAGCGCCTCATGAATCCGGACCGCATTCTGTTTTTCCTTCTCAATCACAAGCGTCTTCATATGGGGTATTGTCCCTCATTCTCCAGGAAAAATCAAGAACTATGACAAAACTTTTCCACAAAATTCATAAAACACATAACTATTCGGGCGGTACCCTTCGCGAAGCCGGAACCCGGTCTGCGAAAAGGTACCGCTCGAACTGCCGTATGCGAGAATGCGATATTACCTGCTCCGCACCTCGCGCCGCATGAAGCCGATGTAGGAAATCCCGAAGATCACTGCCGTAAGCGCCAGAAGCCCCGTCATATGCGGCCACACCAGAAGAATGCTCTGCCCCAGTGACAGATAGCCTGTGATAGCCCCTGACAGCTGCTGAGGCAGGATCAGGTTGGTTGACCGGACGTTGGGATTCATGATGGTGGATACGGCCTCGCTGTACAGATAGTAAGGTGACAGCCGGTTAATGGCCGTCTGGCACTCATAATTGTTCAGCACCTGGCCTACCGTCGCCGTATCATTGATCGGATACAGGAATCCGGCGGTCATGGTCGCCACCAGGCTCATAAACAGGGCAAAGAAGATCCACAGCCCGATTCCTAACATGGCGGATGTAGCAGCATGTCGGCAAAGCACGGAGAAAAGGATCGCCAGCGCCAGCCAGAAACAGATATACACCGCCGTAAACACCAGAAATACCAGAACCCTTCCGATCTCCTCGGCAGAAGGCGGAATTCCCGTCACCAGAAGCCCTACTCCTCCGATGAACAGCCCCATGGAAAACACCATGACCGTGATAATGGCAGCCCCTGCCAGGAATTTTCCGTTGATCACCGAGTCCCGGTAGATGGGCTGGGACACCAGCCGGTTCAGAGTTCCCTCCGCCCTCTCGCTGTTGATGGCGTCAAATCCCAGGGTCAGCCCTACAAAAGGTCCCAGAAGGGCGATAAAGGATGTGAAGGACGGAATGGAATTGCCGCTTAAGGTAAACAGTTTCAGAAATATAAAATCCGAATCGGAAGCTACGGCATCGGACAGGTTCGACACCGCCCCATAGATGCTGGCGTAGCTGGTCAGAACGATGAGGACCAGCACGATCAGAAACCTCCGGCTCCCGATATGGTCGGCCAGTTCCTTGTGATACAGGGCGGAAAGTCCGCTCTCCCCTCTACCCTTTTTCTCTCGCAAACGCAGCAAACCGCCCTGGTTTTTTTCCAGTTTCATTTCCATGTTCCTGCTCCGCCTCCTCAAAATATCTGTGATAAATTTCGTCCAGGTCATTCTCCCGCTGCCTCAGATGAGCCAGCGTATATCCGGCATCCAGCGCTCTCCGCAGCAGTTCCCGTTTGGCGTCGGACCTGGACCGCACCACATAGAACTCGCCTTCCCGCTCCACGCTGTCCACGTTGCCCAGATTCTCCAGGAGTTCCTTAAATCCCGCGTCATCTGGAAACGCTGCCGTCTCCAGAACGTACTGGCCTTCTCTGTGCATGCTTCTGGCCAGTTCGTCGATCTTCCCGCAGGCCACCAGCTTTCCTTCCACAAACAGTCCTACCCGGTCGCAGATCTGCTGAATCTGGTACAGCTGGTGAGAGGAAATCAGAATGGTTCTTCCGTCCTCCGACGCCAGCCGGCGGATCAGCTGCATCAACTCCCGCATGCCCTCCGGGTCGATGCCCAGGGTAGGCTCATCCATGATAATGACGCTGGGATCCTTCATCAGCACATCGGCTACGCCCAGCCTCTGCTTCATACCCCGGGAATAAGTGCCTGTCTTCTGGTCCGCCGCCTGGGTCATACCCACCTTCTCCAGAAGATCTTCCGCCCGCGTCCGGATCACATCCTCCGGCAGCCCGTTCAGCCGTCCCGTGAAATGAAGATTTTCCCGGCCTGTCATGTCCGAATAAAAGCCTACATTGTCCGGAAGATACCCTACCATCCGCTTGATCGCAATAGGCTCCCTGGTACAGTTTTTTCCGTCGATCCACGCCTGTCCCGACGTAGGCTCCGACAGTCCTAAAAGCATCAAAGTCGTAGTGGTCTTGCCGGCTCCGTTGGGGCCCAGAAGTCCGAAGATCTCTCCCGGATAAATATCCAGGTTCAGCTCCGACACCGCCGTCTTGGAGCCGTAACATTTGGTCAGTCCCTCCGTATGAATGATGGGGCTCAGCGTTTCTTCCATGGCTCCATCCTCCTCTCTCACCGTCTGCCGTAGCGGCGGAACATGTACTCCAGGCCCAGGGCCACGCCAGCGATGATAACTACCGCCACGATGCCCCACATGGTACTGGTCTTGACAGATACACGGAACTCGGCGCTGTCTGAAATTTCCTCCGTGCTGACGCTGAAGGAGGTCACATAATCGCCTGTGATGGCGTCATTGCCCGGCTTCACATGGGCGATCACCTCGGAAGTGCTGCCCGCCGGCAGAGAATCGATGATGTTGCCCTCCTGATTATAGGTAACGGTCCAGCCGCTGGGCGCCGTGGAATTCAGGGATACATTTTCCAGATCCACATTGCCGGTGTTGGTAATATACAGGGTCACATCCGATTCTTTTCCCGCGTGGGCGTCAAAGCTGAGCCGTCCGTCGGGAGTGGACAAATCCAGGCCGTAGGTGCCCGTAATCGTCACCGTCAGATCCGCCGTAAGCGTCTCGGATGCAGACACGGCGCTGCAGGAAATCGGATAGTCGCCTGCTTCCACCTGCTGAGGCGGAACCACAGCCACCGTAATTCCCTGGCTGGCTCCCGATTCCACATCGATCCCGGCTACCGCGGCGCTCTCGCCCGAGGGGGTAAAGGTCACATTCCAGCCGGAGGGAGCATTGGAGGACAGGCTGTAATTCTGAGGCTCCAGACGGTTATTGATCAGAGTGGTGCTGAAGCTGAAGCTGGTTCCCGACACGCCCTCCTGCTGAGGATATTCTGACGTGAAGCTGCCGTTGCCGGCCTCGTCCGTGGTCACCTGGAAGGTCAGTTCCAGCTGGTCTTTCGCCGTTTCTGACTGGACATCAGAGGCTTCCACAACCGCCTTATAGGTTCCCTCCTCCAGTTCGTCGGGAACGGTAAGATGAAGAGTCACATCGGAGCCCTCTCCGCCCTGAGGCACATAGACCCGGCTGACCTGGTAACTGCCGCCCTGCAGATAGCCGTCCCAGCCCTCCGGCATGGCAGTGATGGCCACGTCGGCGTCCAGTCCGGCTCCGGTCTGATTGTCGATGGTAACGGGAATACTGAGAGAATCCCCCGGCTTTACGGACATGCCGGGATAACTGGTATGGAGTTCAAGGCCTCCGTCCGCCAGGGCCGGAAACGCTCCGGCCGCCGCGATACATCCGGCAGCAGCCGCTATCGCCGCCAGACGTGTACATTTCTTCCTAACAGGTAATTTCATGGTCTTTATCATGACTCCTCCTTCTGCCGCCTTTGACAGGACGGCATCTTTGTTCTGTTCGAGGACTATGATAGTTCCAAAACCTTTAGCGAACCTTAAATGATTATGGAGATATTGTGAATGATTTTTTAAGAAAAAGCTGGCATGTTTCCGTGATTTGTTTTACAATAGGCAGTAATGCCCAATGGCCTGCAGACAGCGGCCTGAGAAAGGAATCTGTTATGAACCGTGATCATCAGAATAAAATGCCGGAAACGTCTCACAGGCGTTCCTTCCGGCCTACTGCTTTTATAAAAAAAGAGCCCGTCCTGTCGGCGGCCGCCCTCTGCGCTTTCGTGTCCATGTTCTTTGTGCCGCCTTCCGCGGCCTATGTGGGATATATTGATTTCCGGGTGCTGTGCCTTCTGTTCTGCCTGATGGCGGTAGTGGCAGGACTGCAGCGCCATGGACTGTTTGACTGGCTGGCCCACAGGCTTCTGGGAGGAAACATGCAGCGCAGGAAACTGTTCCTTCTTCTGATCCTGCTGCCTTTCTTCTCCTCCATGCTGGTAACCAACGACGTAGCGCTGATCACCTTCGTGCCCTTCGCCATCCTGATCCTGGGCCTGACAGGACAGCAGAAATATCTGATCTTCGTCATCGTCATGCAGACCGTGGCGGCCAATCTGGGAAGTATGGCGACCCCCGTAGGCAATCCCCAGAACCTCTATCTGTACTCTGCCTTCGGGCTGTCCGCAGGGGAATTCTTCGGAACGGTCCTTCCCTATACGGTTCTGGCGCTGCCTCTTCTGGCCGGAAGCGTCCTGTTCTGTCCCGGCGGAGAACTGTCCGTCTTTCTTCCGGAAACTGATAAATACGAAATCAAACCTATCGCTCTCTATCTGGCGCTGTTCCTTCTGTGCCTTTTGTCCGTGTTCCGCCTGCTTCCCTACGGGCTGCTGCTTGTTATCATATGCGCCGCCCTGTTTGTGGAGGACCGGGCCCTTTTCAGGACCATGGACTACGGTCTGCTTCTGACCTTCGTATTCTTCTTCATTTTCGCCGGCAATATGGGCGCCATGGACGTCATTCACAGCTTTCTCCAGAACCTTCTGTCACGGCAGCCTCTGCTCACCTCCGCTCTGGCAAGCCAGGTGATCAGCAATGTCCCCGCTGCCGTTCTTCTTTCCGGCTTCACAGAGAACTGGAAGGCCCTTCTTCTGGGCACCGACATCGGCGGCCTGGGTACTCCCATCGCTTCCCTGGCAAGCCTGATCTCCTTCCGCCTTTACATGAAAACCGAGGGCGCCGACAGCCGGAGGTATCTCGGTTTCTTTCTGATCGTCAATCTGGCCGGCCTGGCGCTGTTTCTTACGGCCGCCATGATTCTGTAATGTAAAACACGCGTCACTGGCGCGTTTTTTGCATACTGACGTAAAACACACGGCCCCGATGCAATCCGCATCAGAGCCGTTTCGTTTCATAAAAATTAATCGATTATTCGATCCAGGCGCCATCGCTGCCTACGGTATATCCGTCCGGGGTGGTCGTATTCTTAAGAAGGGCGCCGTTCTCTCCCACATAGAACCATTTGCCGTTGTCCTCTACCCAACGATTGACAGCCATAAGGCCTCCGCTGCGGAAATAATACCAGTTTCCATTGTCAAAACTGCGCCAGCCCCTGGCCATATAGCCATTGGAATCGATCCAGTAGTAACCGTCGCTCAGATTCAGCCACTCTCCGGCCGCATAGGTACCGTCGCTCTTGATATAATACCAGCCGTTGTTATCCTTCTGCCAGCCTGTATTCTGAGCGGCAGTCTGGGACGCCTGTCCGCTGCCTGTCCCCGGCGCCTGCTGCTGGCTCTGGCTGCTGTCCGCTCCCGGCGCCTGCTGCTGGCTGACGCCTGTTCCCGGTCCCTGCTGCTGGCTCTGGCTGCTGTCCGCTCCCGGCGCCTGCTGCTGGCTCTGTCCGCCGCTTGCTCCCGGCGCCTGAGCCTCTCCCGGCACTGCTGCCGGACCCTGCTGCGGCTGGCCGTTATCTGTCCCCGGCATCTGCTGAACAGCTCCGGGGCCTTCAGAAATCGGAGCCCCGGCTGTGCCCGGTGCCTGTACCGCTCCCGGTCCCTGCTGGGACTGGCTGCCGTCCGCTCCCGGCGCCTGCTGCTGGCTCTGTCCGCCGCTTGCTCCCGGCGCCTGAGTCTCTCCCGGCACTACTGCCGGGCCCTGCTGATCCTGGGTCTGGGTGCCGTCCGCCGGAGCCGGCTGCTGAGCCGCGGACTGTGAATTCGACGCGGCGTTTGCCTCTCCCAGCTTGGCAAAGCCATAATCCAGAAGAGCCTTAGTATCCGTATAATGAGTGCCGTTGGCCTTCATGACCACTGCAATGACCCGCACGCCGTTCCGCTCCGCCCCTGTGACAAGGGTGTTGCCGGCCTTGGAAGTATAGCCGGTCTTACCTCCGATGATCCCCTCGTAGTAGCGGGAATCCGTCTCATACATCATCTTATGCCCCATGGTAATGGTTCTGGCCCCGTAATTCTTGGTAGCCGGAAGCTTGTAGGACAATGTGGTATCGATCTCCCGAAGGGTGGCGTTCTGAAACGCCGCCCGCGCGATCAGCGCCATATCCCTGGGCGTCGTGTAATGATTCGTATCGTTAAGTCCGTGAGGATTGGTAAAATGAGTCCCCGTGCATCCCAGGGAGGCCGCCTTCTGATTCATCAGGTCCGCAAAGGCGGACACGCTTCCCGCCACATGCTCCGCAAGGGCGTTGCCCACCTCGTTGGCGGACTTAAGAAGCAGGGCGTACAGACACTGGCGCACCGTAAGCTGATCCCCTTCCGTCATGCCCAGGGACACGGCCCCGGACTCCAGATTGGTCGTGGCAGTTTTGGAAAATGTCACCGTCTCGTCCAGATTACAGTGCTCGATCACCAGAAGCGCCGTCATCAGTTTGGTGATGCTGGCGGGATAATAGCTGGTATTGGCATTCTTCCCGTACAGAATCTGTCCGGTAGCGCCGTCAATCACCACCGCGCCCTGAGCCTGTACAACCGGCTCCGCCACCGCGGCAAACGCCGTGTACGCCATCATCTGGCACAGGAGACAGATCGTCAGCAGCACAGCCGGAATCCGTCTTCTCTTCATCTTATGTCCGAATGTTTTCAATCTTCTTCACTCCCTGACTTATATTTCTGTCCGGCTTATATACGCCGGCTTCCGCAAATCCGCCGGGCCTTCCTGCCCCGTCGGTTATACTCCGTATTTCTCCGCCTGGCTCTGAATCAGCTCCGCGTCGTCAAAATAATTGATCTTCATGGCCGCTTTCATCTCCGCCAGAGTTTTCGCCGCTGTCTTCTCCGCGCGGATACTTCCCTCCTGAAGGATGCGGTATACCTTCGGAATATTCTTCTCGTACTCTCTCCTGCGGGCGCGGATGGGCTCCAGTTCTTCCTGCATCACCTGGTTCAGGAACTTCTTCACCTTCACATCCCCCAGGCCGCCTCTGGTATAATGGGCCTTCAGCTCGTCCAGATTCTGATACTCCGGCAGATACTTTGCAAAATGCTCATCCTTACAGAACGCATCCAGATAGACAAACACCGGATTGCCCTCCACATTGCCTGGATCCTGGACACGGATGTGGTTGGGGTCGGTGAACATGCTCATGATCTTCTTCCTCACATCCTCAGGGGAATCGGACAGATAGATGCAGTTGCCCAGGGACTTGCTCATCTTGGCGTTGCCGTCGATCCCAGGCAGCCTGCGGCAGGCCTCATTGCTGGGAATCAGGGCCTCGGGCTCCACCAGGACATCGCCGTAGACATTGTTAAAGCTCCGCACGATCTCCCTGGTCTGCTCGATCATGGGAAGCTGATCCTCCCCCACCGGCACCGTATCGGCCTTGAACGCGGTGATATCCGCCGCCTGGCTGATGGGATAGGTGAAAAATCCGACCGGAATGCTGGTCTCAAAATTCCGCAGCTTGATCTCATTCTTCACCGTAGGATTCCGCTGCAGCCGGGACACCGTCACCAGATTCATGTAATAGAAGGACATCTCCGTCAGCTCCGGCACCTGGGACTGGATAAACAAAGTGGATTTGGCCGGGTCCAGACCGCAGGACAGATAGTCCAGGGCAACCTCTATAATATTCTGCCGCACCTTTTCAGGGTTGTCCGCATTGTCCGTCAGCGCCTGGGCATCGGCAATCATAATATAAATCTCATCAAACTTTCCGGACTCCTGCAGCTCCACCCGCTGTCTCAGGGAACCTACATAATGTCCCACATGCAGCTTTCCCGTAGGCCGGTCTCCGGTCAAAATAATCTTTTTCTTCGATTCCGCCATGATTTCCTCCTGATATACGCGTCTTATTTATGGATTATACCACCAGTTTTCTCAAATTCCTACTATATTTTTCTGAAAAATCTCTTACGGAATTCGCGCGTTTTCGTTCACTGCGGCGAAATCCGCTCATAGAATGGCAGAAGAAGGAGGATTTGCGTATGGCAAAGGAACCGATTACCCCCGGGAGACTTTTCTCCGATCTGCTGAACGACAATAAACCACAGGCTATGGCATGGGTTACCGGCAGCCCTGCCGCCCCTTACTTAAGCGGCCTGGTAAAATTCTACGAGACTCCCTACGGCGGAGTACTGACAGAGGCGGAAGTCTTCGGCCTGCCGGATCAGGCAGAACCAGGCTCATCCAATCTCTATGGCATGCATATTCTCAGAGACGGCAGCTGTTCCGGCGCAAAACACTGCTGCGCCGGCGGAATGGCCTCCTCTCGCCGCTTCCAGGCTCTTCCGCCCCTGCTCTCCGGCCAGGGCTACGGCTGGGCCTCATTCTATGACAAACGTTTTACCATACCGGATATTCTGGGCCGTTCCGTCATCATCAGCCAAAATTCCGACGGCTCCGCAGCCCCATTGCCCGGAGAAAACAGCAAAAGGATCGGCTGCGGCATCATACGGCTGGTCACTCCTGAAGAAAAGGCCGCTTTCGTGACGGACTGATCCGCCCTATATCCCGCCGGCATTCCAATCCAACAGAACCAACAGAAAAATGGATCACCATCTGGATTGCATGTGAAAAAATTCTATGTGAAAAAGATTCCATCCGGAAAATATCCCTGAAAAAGGGAGGGCCGGCAGAATGGGGATATTCTGCCGGCTAGAGTATGAAAAAGTTTGCTTTAGGCATAACGCCTTTCACGATTCAGAATTATAAAACCAAATTGTGATAAATCGGTGTTCTATTTCTTAAGATTTTATAAACTCCCGAACCTTTTCCCTTGCCTGGTTCATTCCCCGCGCAAAATCCCGCGCAAAATATTTTAAAAATGTGCTTGCTTTTTTTCGTTTCCGTGATACAATAGTGAACGGAGGCATAGCTCAGCTGGGAGAGCACATGCATCACACGCATGGGGTCGCAGGTTCGAG
>CANQRW010000073.1 GCA_947626365.1 uncultured Lachnospiraceae bacterium | reverse complement strand
AGCAATGGCTGTCAGGCGCGGGCTTACTGGCAGTCAACCGGCAATAATGAGATCATCGGGGAGGTGCTGACGGAAGCGGACAGGGAGATCTGCGACCGGCTGCAGGAACTTATGCAGGGCAAATCGTTTCTGACTTATGTGGATACAGGCGTTATCTATCCGGAGGTGCGCAGGCAGCCGTCATCGGTTTTCAGTTTTTTGCTGATGGCGGGTTACCTGAACGCCCTTACTTGTGAGGTATCCTTTGGCGGTGACTTCATGTGCCGGGTGGCGCTGCCCAACCGGGAAATCGCGTATGTCTATCAGAAAGAGATCATGCAGAGATTCAGCCGGCTGCTGCCTCAGTCCATAGCGATTTCGATACAGGAAGCGGTTTTTGCCGGGGATGCGGTAAAACTGAAGGAATGTTTAAGAAAAATTCTGATTCAGTCGGTCAGCAGCTTTGACACTGCCGGCGAGAATTTTTATCATGGTTTCATGCTGGGGCTCTGTACGCTGCTGAGTGATGTTTATCTGACTTCCAATCGGGAATCCGGCGACGGAAGATACGATATTCAGATGAAGCCTAAGACGAACCGATTTCCCGGTATTCTCATCGAGCTGAAGGCCGCGAAAAACTGCACGCCGGAAAAACTTCGTGAATTGTCAGGGGAGGCGCTGGCCCAGATCGATCAGAAAAACTATGACGAGGAAATGCGGCTGGAGGGAGTAAAGGATATTGTAAAGTACGGCGTGGCGTTTTGCGGGAAAAATGTGGAGGTAGCGGTGGGGTAAAGCCGAAGCCATAGAGGAATGAACGATTTGGAAGCGCTTTTCTTTCCGGCAAAATCGCGTTATACTGGATATACCTCATGGAAATTCGAAACATTCAGCTGCAGATAGTATATTATGCGTGTAAGAAAGGGATTGGAGATATGATTATTCAGAGCAGGCGCGTGTGGATCGCGGGACAGTTTATGGCGGCTCAGATGGAAATTCAGGAGGGGCGGATTGAGAGAGTCCGCGCCTATGGGGAGCAGAAGGCGGATGAAGATTACAGCGATAAGCGGATCGTGCCGGGATTTATCGATTTGCATACCCACGGCGCCTATGGTTTCGATACCAATGACGGCGAACCGGAGGGCCTGCGCAGCTGGGTGCGCCAGATTCCCGAGGAGGGCGTGACGGCTCTTCTTCCTACTACGGTGACCCAGATGCCGGATGTACTCACCAGAGCGGTGGAAAACGTGGCGGACATTGTGGATAACGGGTACGAGGGAGCTGAGATTTTGGGGATACATTTTGAAGGGCCGTATCTGGATATGGAATATAAGGGGGCGCAGCCGCCAGAGGCCATCGCGAAACCGTCCGTGGAACAGTTTCAGATGTATCAAAGGGCAGCGAAAGGTCTCATTAAGTATATCACCCTGGCGCCGGAACATGATGAAAATTTTGTGCTGACCCGTTGGTGCAGTACCCATGGGATCGTGGTCAGTATGGGTCATTCTTCTGCAACGTATGAGCAGGCGCTGATGGGAATCGCCAACGGAGCGGTTTCCATGACACATGTTTATAATGGTATGACCGGTTATCATCACCGGAATCCGGGATTGGTGGGCGCGGCTCTTCGGATTCGGGATATCTACGGGGAAGTGATCTGTGACGGCTGCCATTCGCATATTGCGGCGCTGAATAATTTTTTTGCTGCCAAGGGACGTGACTATGCAGTCATGGTCACCGATTCTCTTCGGGCCAAGCATTGTCCTCCCGGCGGAGAATATGAGTTGGGCGGGCATGCCGTTGAGATTCGTGACAACGGACTGGCTTATCTGAAAGGGACCGACACCATCGCCGGCAGCACTCTGGCGATGAACCGTGGACTGAAGCTTCTGGCGGAAGAAGCGCTGGTGCCTTTTGACGCGGCGCTGAATTCCTGTACCATCAATCCGGCCCGCTGTCTGGGTGTGGCTGACCGAAAGGGGAGGCTGGCAGCCGGATGCGACGCGGATATAGTGGTTCTGGAGGACAATTATGATGTGTGCCAGACCTATTGCCGGGGGAATAAGATGCTGTAATCTGTAATGAGGATCTTCCTGCCGCAAAGCCGTCGCTGAGCGGGGGACAGATTTCTGCCAAAAAAGGGATTGTCCTGTCAATCGGTTTTGTATATAATAGAGATATGAATTTTATTTCAGCCGTGGAGGAGGGGTATGTAATGACCAATGAACAGTTACTTCCTGTCATTCAGCGTGTTATGGATAAACTGATGAATCTTGGCGGCGCTGATTATGATAAGGATAAATCCAGCAGTTCGGAGCAGACGAAACAGGGTTTTATCGCGAGAGATTTCGGAATTGAGGAATGGGACTGGCCTCAGGGTGTAGGGCTGTACGGACTCTATAAGCTGCAGAATTTTTATGGAGATGACCGTTATAAGGACTTCTTCAGGAAATGGTTTGAGAACAACTGCGCGAAAGGTCTTCCCAGCCGTAATATCAATACGACGGCGCCCTATCTGGTGCTGTCGAACCTTCTGGGAGAGCTGGATAATCCGGAGTATGAGAAGATGTGTCTGGATCAGGCCAGATGGCTTATGGAGGAGCTGCCGAAGACCAAAGAAGGCGGTTTTCAGCATGTGACCACAGCTATCGGAGACCGGAACGGCGTTCTTCTGAACGATGGAGAGATGTGGATCGATACGCTGTTTATGGCGGTGCTGTTCCTGAATCAGATGGGGCATCTCTATGATCGTCCGGAGTGGAGGAGCGAAGCGGCCAGACAGTTCCTGATTCATATCAAATACCTTTATGAGAAGAAGAACGGCCTGTTCTATCATGGCTGGAGCTTCCATCTGAACAGCAACTTCGGCGGAATCTTCTGGTGCCGGGGCAATTCCTGGTTTACCTTCGGCGCTCTGGAGTATCTGGCCGTTGCCAGGGAGACGCTGGATTCGGGTGTGTGTACCTATATTATCGATACGTTTAAGGCACAGGCGGAAGCCCTTAAGAAGCTGCAGGCGCCTTCCGGATTATGGCATACGGTTCTGGATGATCCGACCAGTTACGAGGAAGTGTCAGGTTCGGCTGCTATCGCTGCTGGTATCCTTCGCGGCATGAAGATCGGTATTCTTGACGAGTCGTTCAAGGAGTGTGCCGAGAAGGCTGTCGCAGCCATCTGTGACAGTGTGGCTGAGGACGGCACCGTGCTGAAGGTATCGGCAGGGACCGGCATGGGATACGATATCGACCATTACAGGAACATCGCGATTATGCCCATGGCTTATGGCCAGTCGCTGGCGCTGATCGCGCTGATCGAGGCGCTGCAGTGATAGTCGGTCAAGGCATGATAGTGATCATGAATGGATTGAGGTGTCGCGGAAGGATTCATCATCCCTGGAGCCGCATCTGTCTGCGGTACTTTAACGGCGTCATCTCTGCGTATTTTTTGAAAACCCGCTCATAGTAAGTAAGATTTTCAAATCCCAGAAGATCTGATATCTCAGTGATGGAATAGTCGCTGTGAGTCAGCAGATTCTGGGATTTTTTGATTCTGCTGATATTTTTGTACTCATTGACGGAGAAGCCTGTGATCTCCCGGAAAATCCGGCTCAGATAGGATTTACTGATGTAGAAGCGCTGGGCCAGGTCTTCCAGACTTTCAGAGGTTTCCGGATGGGAGGTCAGGTAATCGGCTACCTCATGGACCTTCCCATGTTTCCAGGTCTGCGCGGTCTGGTTTTCCGCAATCAGGGCTTCCTGAGACTGGTACCGGGATAGCCGAAGCAGCAGATTCGCCAGGTCCATCTTGACTGCAACCTGGTAGTGACGCTGCTTTTTGGAAAGTTCTTCCTTGATTGCCATGAATGTATCGAGAACTTCTTTCTGCTGCTCCTCTGAAAGAGAAAGAATCCGCACATCCTCCCCGTACAGCTCGTCCATGCTGCCCAGACCGGCCGCTTTTAGAAACGGATTCATCATCTCCCCGCTGATCTGCAGGAGCATCCGGTTATGCCGCAGGACGCTTACCAGACTGGTCTTATGAATGTGGTTTGGCCGGATCATTACAATATCGCCTGCCTTTACCAGATAGGTTTCATTGTCGATAAAATAGTATCGTTCTCCCTCCAGAAGATAGTAAAGCTCATAGGTGGCATGAAAATGCCTGCTTGCCATAGAGTATTCCTTCTCACGAATGACCTGCTCGATGGTCAGACCTTCCATTTCTCTGCTGAAGATGATCTGTTCCGCGTATGGGTTGTCCATATGTTGATTCCTCCGTAGCCAAAAGTACGAAAATTAAAATATTATGCCCGATTTTATAAGATTATTATACTCTTATGTAGTATGATATGTCTATAAGAAAATGTTGCGGTAAATGATTACCGGAACCCGGTTGGCCCGATTTCGGTCGGGCTTTCCACAGCGCGGAGGCGCGGAAAGAGAGGATATGTATGAAATACGCAGACAACAAAGTAACTGATCTCCAGATTGCCTATATCGGCGGAGGCTCCAGAGGCTGGGCCTGGACATTCATGACCGACTTGTCCATGGACGATACCCTGAGCGGCACCATCCGTCTGTATGATATTGATGAGAAGGCAGCCAAGAGCAATGAGATTATCGGAAATCACCTGAGCAGCCGTCCGGAAGCTACCGGCAAGTGGGAGTACAAAACCTGCCCCACCATCGGCGAGGCCCTGACCGGCGCTGATTTCGTGGTGATCTCCATTCTGCCCGGAACCTTTGATGAGATGGAATCCGACGTACATCTGCCGGAGCGCCTGGGCATCTATCAGTCCGTAGGCGATACGGCGGGCCCCGGCGGGATCATCCGTGCCCTGAGAACCATTCCCATGTTCGTGGACATTGCGGAGGCGATCAAGAAGTATTCGCCGAAGGCCTGGGTCATCAACTACACCAATCCCATGTCCCTGTGCGTGAAGACGCTGTATCATGTGTTCCCGGAGATTAAGGCGTTCGGCTGTTGCCATGAGGTGTTCGGCACCCAGAAGGTGCTGAAGGGCATCTGCGAGGAGACCTTCGGCCTGAAGGATATTGACCGCCACGACATTATCGTCAATGTGCTGGGCATCAACCATTTCACCTGGTTCGATCAGGCTTCTTACAAGGGGATCGATCTGTTCCCGGTCTATAAAGATTTTATCGATAAACATTACGAGGAAGGCTACAATGAGCCGGATAAGAACTGGGCCAACAGTTCCTTCAACTGCGCGCACCGCGTGAAATTCGACCTGTTCCGCCGCTACGGCCTGATCGCCGCTGCCGGCGACCGCCATCTGGCGGAGTTTATGCCCGGGGATGAGTATCTGAAGGATCCTGAGACGGTGGCAAGCTGGAAGTTTGGTCTGACCACGGTTGCCTGGAGAAAGGACGATCTGCAGAAGCGTCTGGCCAGAAGCGCCCGCCTGGTCTCCGGCGAGGAAGAGATCGAGCTGAAGCCCACCGGTGAGGAGGGAATCCTTCTGATCCGCGCCCTGTGTGGTCTGGACCGCGTGGTCAGCAATGTAAACATCCCCAACACAGCTCTGCAGATCCCCAATCTGCCCGCTGCCGCGGTGGTTGAGACCAACGCCGTATTTAGCCGAGATTCCATTAAGCCGCTGGTGGCCGGCGCCCTGCCTGAGGCGGTGAAGGAACTGATCATGCCCCATGTGGAAAATCACGAGTACACCCTGGAAGCGGCTCTGACCTGCAATAAGGACCTGGTTTACAAGGCGTTCTTAAATGATCCTCAGGTGAAGGGCCGCGCCGATGAGGCGGATGTGAAGAAGCTGGTTGACGATATGATTGCCAATACGCTGGCGTATCTGCCGGAGGGCTGGAAATAAATGAAAAGCGAACGGGAGAGGGCGCTGTGGGCCCAGTTTGACGCCCTGCAGCTGGGAAGCGGGTTTACCTGGGATGATATTCACCGGCCTCAGATTCTGGTGGAGGACGTGTTTGGGGATTCTCATCCCGGCAGCGTCCATTTAAACCAGCTGACGGAGCAGGTAAAATACGGAGTGTATCAGGCAGGAGGCGTGCCCTGTATGTACCACACCACGGACGTGTGCGATGGGTGCGCCCAGGGCCATGACGGAATGAATATGATCCTGGCGTCCAGGGAAGCTATCTGCGATATGGTGGAGGTTCACGCCTCCGCCGTTCCCTGGGACGGCATGGTGCTGTCATCCTCCTGCGACAAGTCTGTGCCCGCTCATCTGAAGGCCATGGCCCGCATGAACATACCGGCGGTTTTCCTGCCGGGCGGTTCCATGCGGCCCGGCCCTTATCAGACCACTTCCCTTGTGGCTGGAGAGATTTCCTTAAAGCAGAGAAGGGGCGAGGCCACAGAGCGGGAGATCCTGGACTATAAGCTGACGGGCTGCCCGTCCGCGGGGGCCTGCACGTTTCTGGGGACGGCTTCCACCATGCAGTGCATGGCGGAGGCCCTGGGAATGGCCCTTCCGGGAAGTGCCCTGGCTCCGGCGACCATGAGGGATATTCTGGATTTTGCCAGAAATACAGGATTCGCTGTCATGAATCTGGCGAAAAAAGGAATCACGCCGGACCGGATTATGACGAGGAAAGCCTTTGAAAACGCGATTATCGTTCACAGCGCCATAGGAGGTTCCACCAACGCCACGCTGCACCTTCCGGCCATTGCCAGAGAACTGGGGATTTCATTGGAGCCGGAGCTGTTTGACGCCATCAACCACAGGATTCCTCACTTGGGGAATCTCAATCCCAGCGGGCGGCACCTGACGGAAAGCTTCTGGTTCGCGGGGGGCGTCCCCTATGTGGAGCTGCTTCTGAAGGATTACCTCCATCTGGACGTGCTGACCGTGACCGGAAAGACCCTGGGAGAGAATCTGGAGGATCTGCAGAAGAACGGATTTTTCACAAGATATCTGGGATATCTTGCCAACTATAACCTGACCAGGGATGAGGTGATCTTCCCGGTGGAAAAGGCCAGAGAAACCGGCAGCATCGCTATTCTGCGGGGCAACATCGCGGAAGAGGGAAGCGTCATCAAGTACAGCGCCTGTGTGAAGGAAATGCTGCGCCACAAGGGCCCGGCCCGGGTGTTTGACAGCGAGGAGGACGCTCATCAGGCTGTGGTGGACGGGCGGATCAATCCGGGAGAGATCATGGTGATCCGGTATGAAGGCCCCAGAGGTTCCGGAATGCCGGAACTTCTCATGACCACGGAAGCCATTGTCTGCGACGAGCGGCTGAACGGGACGGTGGCCCTGGTGACTGACGGACGGTTCAGCGGAGCTACCCGTGGGGCGGCCATCGGCCATGTGTCCCCGGAGGCGGCGAGAGGCGGCCCCATCGCCTTCATTGAGGACGGAGACATCATTGAGTACGATGTGGAAGCCAGAACCCTGAATGTGGTGGGGATCCTGGGAAAAGAACTTCCGGCCGATCAGATCGCGGCGATATTTACGGAGCGGAAGAAACGGGGCGTTGTGCCCAGACCGGCCAGAAGAGGGCTGTTTAAGCGGTACACGGAAAACGCGTCTTCTGCCATGGAAGGAGGAACCTACTGATGAAGGATCAGACGATTCATTATATTACTCCGGCGGTGACGCCTATGCTGCCGGACGGACCGATTGATTTTGCCTCCTGTGAGCGGCTGTACCGTCATCTGATGGACGGCGGCGTAGACGGGATCCTGGTTCTGGGGAGTATCGGGGAGTTTTTCGGATTCACCATGGAACAGAAGAAGGCGCTGATCTCCTTTGCCGCGGATATGGTGAAAGGGAAGATCCGCCTGATCGCCGGAACCACGTCTATGGTTTTCGACGAGATCGTGGAGCTTTCCGATTATGCCCTGGAGCGCGGGGCGGACGGCGTCATGGTGATTCCGCCCTACTATTTCCATTTTACGGATGAAAGCGTCTATGAGTATTATGACCGGCTGGCGCAGGCGATTCACGGAAATCTGTACCTGTACAATTTCCCGGACCGGACTGGCTATGAGATTGCTCCGCAGGTGGTGAGGAGGCTGGCGGAAAATCACGCCAATATCGTGGGGATCAAGGATACCATCAGCGGCGTGGACCACACCAGGGAGCTGATCAAGCAGGTGAAGCCGGTTCGCCCGGATTTCCTGATCTATTCCGGCTTCGATGATAATTTTGCCCACAATGTAATGTGCGGCGGCAACGGCTGCATCTCCGGCCTGTCCAATCTCTATCCGGAGCTGACCTCCGCCTGGGTCCGGGCGGCCAGAGACGGCCGGTTTGACCGGATGCAGGAGATTCAGCAGGCGATAGACCGGCTGATGGATATCTACGCGGTGGGAAAACCTTTTGTTCCCTTTATCAAGGAGGCCATGGCCATGAAGGGGATCATCGATCACCCGACGGCCACCAGGCCCATGCCGGCGGCTTCGCCGGAACAGAGGGAGCAGCTTAAGAAGATCATGGAAAGGCATGAGTGCCGACAATTATTTTGAATAATTATTTTGAAAGGCTCTCTTTGTGCCGGAGCTTTTCATTATAATAAATAAGTAAATTTTTAAAGGAGGACACATTTATGAAGAAAAGAATTGCATTGGCTCTTGCCTGCGTTCTGGCTGTCTCTTCTCTGGCAGCCTGTGGAGGCGGCTCTTCCAGTGAGTCTGCTACAACTGCGGCTGCAGCAGAAGGAGAGACTGCGGCTGCCGCTGATGCCGGCACTGCTGACACCGCTGCCGCTGATGCAGGTTCCGCAGAGGGCGGCAAGAACCTGGTAATGTACTGGTGGGGCAACCAGGTTCGGAACGACAGAACCACAGCAGCCCTGGATCTGTACGAGGAGCAGAACCCCGGCGTGGCTATCGATCCCCAGTTTGCCGATTGGGACAGCTATTGGGACAGACTTTCTACAATGGCAGCCGGCAAATCCATGCCTGATGTTCTGCAGATGGACTACATGTATGTAGACCAGTACGCCAAGAGCGGCCTGCTGGTTGACCTGACACCTTACATTGAAGACGGTACCCTGGACTGCTCACAGATTTCTGAGAATACCATGCTGTCCGGCACCATCGACGGCGGCGTATACGCGATCTGCGCCGGCATCAATGCTCCGGCTCTTCTGTATGATAAGACCCTTCTGGATGAGAATGGGATTACGGTCAAGGACAATATGACCATGGACGAGTTCTTTGATGTCTGCCGTGAAGTTTATGAGAAGACCGGCGTGAAGACCGATATCTGCTATGGTACGGCCAACTCCTGGAGTGAATATTTCATGCGTTCCTTTGATGTGGTTGTATTCGGCGACAAGAAGCTGAACGGAACTGCTGAGGACTGGATTCCTTTCTTCGACCAGTATGAGCTTGGTCTGGATGAAGGCTGGCTCCTTGATCCCAGTGTGTTTGCTGAGATTTCCATCGGCTCTGTAGAGCAGAACCCCATGGTTTACGGTTCCTCTCCTGAGACCCGTTCCTGGTGTGCTCTGTACAACTCCAATCAGCTTGCGGCTATGCAGGGCGCTGCCCCCGAAGGCATGGAGATCGGAATCACCACCTGGCCGGCATATGACCCGGTGAAGTCTGATTACTTAAAGTCCAGCCAGTTCTTCTCCATCGGCGCAGGTTCTGCCAACGAGGAAGAAGCGGTTAAAGTTCTGAACTTCCTGATCAATGATGTGGGCGCCAATGAGATCCTTCTTGGTGAGAGAGGCGTTCCTGCTCCTGCCAATGTAGCAGAGGCAATCACTCCCAAGCTGAGCGAACTGGATCAGAAGGTTACCGCTTTCATCAATGATGTGGTTACCCCTAACTGTTCTCCGATCAACCCGCCCCAGCCTGATGGCGCCAGCGAGGTTTATGATCTGCTGAACCGTACCGTTGAGGAAGTCTGCTACCGTCAGAAAACCGCGGAAGAGGCAGCTACCTATTTCTTCGACGAAGCCAATAAGATTATGGCGACCAAGTAATCGAATGGATCAGAGAATCCGATGAAAATGAAATAAGGCACATAAAAAGAGCCGCTGCAGGGGCAGAGAGATGATTTATCTGCCGGAGCAGCGGCTCCTTTTTATGTGCCGGATCATGGCAGGAAGTGCTTAAGCGTGACTGCTGCCAGCCTGCTTTTCTTTTCGGTGTCCGGCTGCCTCCTCGTCCGCCTTTTCCACCTTGATTTCCCAATGTATCAGGAAAGTCAGGGCCGCCCGCAAGGGATATCAGACAGACGACCCTCCGGGATTATCATTGTATCCTACTTCGACTTGACTTCCTTCCACATATCGTTGTAGATGGAGTCCACATCGTCTCCCAGATACCGGAAGACTTCGCAGTTTTTAAGAGAATCGATGTCCGGAAATACCGCTTTGTTGTTCTGCAGTTCTTCGTCCAGCAGGTCGAAGGCGCCCTTATTGGGGGTGGCGTAGGTGATATACTCGAAATTCATCTTGGCAATATCCGGGCGGCACAGGAAATCGATCCATTTCTCCGCGTTTTCCTTATTCTTGGCGTTGGCCGGAATGACCCAGGAGTCGATCCACACGTTGGTGCCCTCTTCGGGGATAACATATTCCAGAGAGTAATCCAGTCCCAGGTTTGCCACCTCTTCCTGAATGTAGAGCATCTCGCCGGAGTAGATGACGCCGATGGCGGCCTCGCCGCCGATCATCTTGTCACGGACCTGGTCGATGACGTAGGCCTGAACCAGAGGCTTCTGCTCAATCAGAAGATCCCTTGCGGCAGCCAGCTCCGTCTCATCGGTAGTGTTCATGGAGTAGCCGAGAGCCTTCAGGGCCACCATGAAAGCATCCCGAACGCTGTCCTGCATGAGAATCTCGCCGCTGAACTTCTCATCCCACAGGTCCATCCATTTGGTGGGGACGTCTTCGGGAGCCACCATACTGGTGTTGTAGAGGATTCCCACGGTGCCCCAGGTATAGGGCACGGAATATTTGTTCTCCGGGTCGAAGGCTTTGGAGCGCTCGATATATTCCGGATCGATCTGGGAATAATTGGGAACATTGTCAAAATTGATCTCTGCCAGAAGATTGTTCTCGATCATCTTCTGGATCATGTAGTCGGAGGGGCATACGGCGTCGTAGGTCCGGGCTCCCGCCTCGATGATGGGATACATCTCCTCGTTGGTCTCGAACATATCATAGACCACATGAATCCCGGTTTCCTCCTCAAACATATCGATGACCTCTTCATCGATATATTCTCCCCAGTTATAGACATATACCTCTCCTGCGTCTGCGGACTCGGAATCTCCTCCGGCGGCAGATGAGGCGCCGGCTCCGGAACCGGACGTTCCGGAAGAACCTCCGCAGCCGGTCAGTGCAGCGGAAGCGGCCAGAACGGCGGCCAGCGTGCAGGCAAAAATTCGTTTTTTCATGATCAGTGTTCCTCCTTTTTTCTGTTTGGTGCAAAATTCGTGATAATCAACAAAGTCAGCACCACCACGAAAATGATGGTGGACAATGCGTACATGGAAGGTTTGATGCCCCGGCGGACTTCACTATAGATCAGGGTGGACAGGGTATTGATCCCCGCGCCCTTGGTAAAGTGGGTGATGATAAAATCGTCCAGGGACATGGTGAAGGCCAGCAGAAAGCCGGACAGCACGCCGGGCATAATATCCGGCAGAACTACCTTATAGAAGGCGTAAGCCGGCGTGGCCCCCAGGTCCATGGCCGCCTCATAGGCGCTCTGGTTGGTCTGTTTCAGCTTGGGCATAACGCTCAGGATCACGTAGGGAATGTTGAACGTGATGTGGGCAATCAGGATGGTCTTAAAGCCCAGGGAGATGCCGAAGGCGATAAAGGCAAGCATCAGAGAGATGCCGGTGACAATGTCCGCGTTCAGCATGGGAATATTGGTAATTCCCATCATGATGGTCTTGGGCAGCTGCCTCATGCTGTTGATGGCGATGGAGGCTGCCGTGCCGATGACCGTAGCGACCAGGGCCGAGACCAGGGCGATGACCAGGGTATTCTGCAGCGCTGCCATGATGGAGGCGCTGTCAAACATCTCCGCGTACCACTGAAGGGAAAAGCCTCCCCACTGGTTGCGGGAACGGGAGCCGTTGAAGGACAGCACCATCAGGGTGGCGATGGGCGCGTACAGGAAGATCAAAATCAGCACCAGATAAAAATTTTCCGCAATATATTGAATCCGCTTTTTCAGTATTTTCATCAGAATGTGGTTCCCTCCCCGTTCTTATCGTATTTGGCGATGAGAGCCATGCTGATCAGGATGAACACCATCAGGACCAGGGACAGTCCGGAGCCTAAGTGCCAGTTGCTTCCCCTGGTAAACTCCTGCTCGATGACGTTGCCGATCAGGAGAATCTTGCTGCCGCCCAGCAGGTTGGAGATGACGAAGGTGGTCAGGGCCGGGACGAACACCATGGTGATGCCGCTGATAATGCCGGGCACGCTTAGAGGGATCCAGATAAACAGCAGGGTCTGCCAGAAACTGGCGCCCAGATCCCGGGCCGCGTTGATGATGTTGTCGTCAATCTTGCAGAGCACATTGTAGATCGGCAGGACCATAAAGGGCAGGAAGTTGTAGACCATGCCCAGAACGATGGCCCCTGCCGTGTTGATCAGGGACTGGGGCGGCAGGTGGAGAAAGGTCAGGATACCGTTGATGACGCCGTTCTTCTCCAGAAGAGACTGCCAGGCCAGAGTCCTCAGCAGGAAATTCATCCACATGGGAAGGATGAAAATAAATACGATAAAGCTGCCTCTTCCGATATTCCGTTTTCTCAGGATCATCGCCAGCGGATAGGCCAGAAGCAGGCAGATGACTGTGCTCACGAAGGAAAGCTCCAGAGACAGCCACAGCGCTTTGGCGTGTTCCGGCGTGGAAATGGCGATTACATTGGCCAGGGTGACGGCGCCGTTTTTGTCGGTCAGGCCGTAGACGGCGATGAGCACCAGCGGGATGATGATAAAGCCGATCATCCAGATCAGATAGGGGCCGGCCAGCAGTTTTCTACGCATCGTATGAGACCACCTCCTCGTCCTCAGAAGCAGGCTTGTTCATGATCTGGATATCGTAGGGGTCTACATGGATGCCCACCTTCTTCCCCACAGGGCACATGTCGGTGCTGTGGACCAGCCACTCGAAGCCGTCCGGGGTAGTGACTTCCATCTCGTAGTGGACTCCTTTGAATATCAGATGGGTGCAGGTTCCCACCAGAGTGCCGTCCTCCGGAGCCACCAGGTCGATGTCCTCCGGTCGGATGACCACGTCCACCGGCGTGTTGCTGCCGAAACCCTTGTCCACGCAGGCGAAGCGTGCGCCGAAGATTTCCACCAGCTCATCCTGGATCATGGTGCCGTGAAGGATGTTGCTCTCCCCGATGAAATCGGCTACGAAAGCGTTCTCCGGCTCATTGTAAATCTGTTCCGGAGTGCCCATCTGCTGGATATAGCCCTGGTTCATGACCACAATGGTGTCCGACATGGTCAGGGCCTCCTCCTGGTCGTGGGTCACATAGATAAATGTGATTCCCAGTTCTTTCTTCATGCGGATCAGCTCGTACTGCATATCCTGGCGCAGCTTCAGATCCAGCGCTCCCAGAGGCTCGTCCAGAAGCAGGACTCGGGGCTCGTTGACGATAGCCCGGGCGATGGCGATCCGCTGCTGCTGGCCGCCGCTTAAGGAATCTACGGTACGGTTCTCAAAGCCATCCATATTGACCAGCTTCAGGGCGTATTTGATCTTATCCTGAATGTAGGGTTTGGGTTTATTCTTAATCTTTAAGCCGAAAGCGACGTTTTCAGCGACATTCATGTGGGGGAACAGGGCGTATTTCTGGAACACCGTGTTCAGCTGGCGCTTGTTGGGGGGCAGCAGGGAGATGTCCTGGCCCTCGAAAATGACTTTGCCGGTGTCGGCCTTCTCGAAGCCGCCGATAATACGCAGGGTGGTTGTCTTGCCGCAGCCGCTGGGTCCCAGCAGGGTAACGAATTCATTCTCCTTAACGGAAAGGTTCAGATCATCCAGAACCAGTTCGCCGTCGAAGCTTTTTGAGATATTGACCAGATCAATCAGTGACTGACTCATGATTGGTTTCCTCCTGAAAATCGTGTGTTGATGTGTCAGAAGCTTGGCGGGGAGCTGATCCACAGAATCACGGCGCCTGCTTTGCTGGACAGATAATGCTTCCGGTCTGCCGTGAAATAGAAGGATTCTCCCTTTTTCGCCCGGTAGGTTTTGGCTCCCAGGTGGATGGAAACCGCTCCCTGAAGTATGTAGCCGAATTCCTCACCTTCATGAGGATTGTCCGGGTAGGTGGAGCCTCCGGCCTCCAGCTTCAGAAGAATCGGCTCCATTACATTCTTCTGAGCGTTGGGTATGATCCACTGAATCTCATTCTTCAGTTCCCCGTCGTATTTTTCAAAATAATCGTCTTTGCCGAATACCACCTGCTCTTCCGGGGTCTCGTTGAAGAACTCTGCCGTAGTGGTGCCCAGGCACTGAAGGATATCCATAAGGGTAGCGATGGAGGGAGAAGTCAGATTCCGCTCCACCTGGGAGATGAATCCCTTGGACAATTCCGCCCGGTCCGCCAGTTCCTCCTGGGTCAGTCCTTTCAGTACCCTGATTGATTTTAATTTTGAACCGATATCCATGCGCCGCCTCCTAATTATCTGACACATTGACAGTTCTAAGCTAAAAGTTTAGAAATACTAACTGACAATAAAAATAAGCTAAAAGTTTAGAAATAATAAACACAGCGTAAATATCATTATACAGAAAAAAATATGCATGTCAATAGATTTTTTCGCAAGTATGTGTTATACTC
>CANQRW010000072.1 GCA_947626365.1 uncultured Lachnospiraceae bacterium | reverse complement strand
TTGGTTGTATTATGATAAATGTGTGGATCTGGCAGATGGCAATGCCTGCAGATGATAGACGGATGTCCTTCTGGCCGGGAGGAAGAGGCGGAGAGCCGCTCCCCGGTTAGATAGACTATAGCACAGTTTTCAGAGAAAGTCCCGGCAGTTTATAGAAGTTTTACAGAATTTATAAAAGATTTATTTTCATGATTTTTGCTGCTGCGGCGCGAGGACGTTTTGCCCTTTCGGCTGTTACGTTGCCGGAGCCGCTTTCCGCTTCTTTCGCCGCACGCGGTTGATGTGCCGCTCAAAGTCGCCGTCTGCGATCAGTTTTGCCAGGACGTACTGGATGTAAGTGGGGACGGTGCAGGAGTAAAAGCCCAGCTTTTCTTCAAAGACCGGAACCAGGTGCTTGGGCAGCACCATGTATCCCACACGGAGAGACGGTGAGATGGTCTGGGAAAAGGTGTTCATATAGATGACGTTGTCGTGGGTCGTATTGGAGAACAGAGTTTCTTCCGGCTTTTTCAGAACGGAGAATTCCGACTCGAAATCGTCCTCCACGATGTACCGGCCGTCTATGGCGGCCCACCGCAGATACTCATGGCGCTTGGAAGCGGAGGCGGACACGCCGCTGGGGTAGCTTCGGTAGGGAGAAATGTGCAGGATATTGGCCTGGCTTGCCCAGAGAGCCGAACTTTCGATTCCGTCGCTGCCCAGAGGGAGCATTTCCAGGCGGACGTCAGAGGCTGTATAGACCTGCTGGATTTTCTGGTAGGAAGGAGATTCGATGCCAAACAGTCTGTCCCGCCCGAACAGGGCGACGATCAGATTGTACAGGTATTCGGCTCCGGAGCCGATGATGATGCGCTCCGGTCCTGCTGCGATTCCGCGGCTTCGGGCCAGATACTGGCTGATGGCCAGGCGAAGTTCTTCGCAGCCGGAATTGGGGGAACGCTCCAGAATCGCTTCCCCGAAATCGTTGATGACTCCCCGCATGGTCTTTACAAGGACGGAGAAAGGGAATTCCTGCGATGAGATACCAGTCTGTGGCATGCCGGCCGAGAAAGCCCGTATGCCTGACAGTGCGGAAGATGAAGCGTATGTCGTTGTGTCTGCCGGAGCGAAAGCCGATACATGTGCTGTTATGCCTGTCTGAGCGGGAGAAGATGCATGTGCCGGCGCGGGCAGGCGGAAGCTGTCATCTGTGCGGAAACATACGAAATATCCGCTGCGCTCTCTGGCCTCTGCGTACCCCTCGTCGCAGAGAAGGGCGTAGGCGTGTTCCACAGTCACGATGCTGACGCCCAGTTCGTCGGCGACGATCCGCTTGGAGGGCAGCTTGGTGCCCCAGGGATAGATTTCTCCGATAATGTCATCCCGCACATGGCGGTATAGCTGCAGGTATGCAGGAGTGTGATTTGTCTTATCAATGGTATAATTCATCTGATTCTATTTACCTTTCAATTTTCACGGATTTCATATAACCAGTCTGCGGATTCATTATATAATGTCTCCGCTGGAAAATCAAGACATGCTCCGGGAATGTATCTTTACGGTGGGCAGTTGTTGGTGTATAATTTCTGATGGCAGGCGTCTGACTGCGGAAAATCGTTTTGGAATATGGCTGTCTGTCGATTGGAGTGACGATTGGAGGATAGATATGAAGATTGGGTTTATCGGATTTGGAAATATGGCGCAGGCTTTGGCGGATGGCCTGCTGCTTAAGAAGGCTGTACGGCCGGAGGAAATTTATGTGTGCGCGAAGCACTGGGAGAAGCTTGCGGCCAACGCGGCGGTCCGCGGCGTGAATCCCTGCCGGACGGCTGCGGAGGCGGCGGAAAAATCAGATATGGTGGTGGCGGCGGTGAAGCCCTACCTGGTGTCGGAGGTGCTGGAACCGATTAAGGGGATTCTGAGAGACCGGATCGTGGTGTCTGTGGCGGCGGGAATGCCTTATGACAGTTATGAGGAGATTCTGGCTCCGGGGACCCATCATATCAGCACAGTCCCCAATACGCCGGTGTCTATCGGTGAAGGGATTATTGTCTGCGAACAGAAGAATTCTTTGACAGAAGAAGAATACAGCCGGTTTGAGGAACTGTTTTCCCGGATTGCCGTGGTAGTGGCGGTTCAGACGTCTCAGCTGGGCGTGGCGGGCAATCTGAGCGGCTGCGGGCCGGCTTTTGCGGCCATGTTCATCGAAGCGCTGTCTGACGGGGCGGTGAAGCACGGCTTGCCCAGAGAACTGTCCTACCGGCTGGCCAGCCAGATGATGGCCGGCACCGGCAAGATGCAGCAGGCCCTCGGCACGCATCCGGGCGCCATGAAGGACGCGGTCTGTTCCCCGGGAGGGCTGACCATCAAAGGGGTGGCAGCCCTGGAGCGGGGGGGATTCCGCGGAGCGGTCATCAGCGCCATGGATGCGGTAGAAGGCGATTAAAGCTGTAGAAAGCGGTTAAACTGGCAGTTCAGAGGGCGGCTCTTATTGCGCAGGCTGCCTGCTTAATGTCACGAGCCATGAGAACATACCTACGGGATCGCCGTTAGCGTTCGGGAGCGTTTTTTTCGTCAGATCCCCATGAGAGCCTTCGTAGCGATCGTACCATACGGTACCGCCGGCGGCCTTGATTGAATCAACGACAGAGGCCGTCAGGACAGGTCCTGAGCCCTGGGTCTCTGAGAGGAACCAGGTCGGAATCTGTTTTAAGCCGTCAACCCACGCCGGATCATAGCTTGCCTGTGCCAGATCCGTGTAGAACGGGGAATTAAGGACTGCGCCGCAGAACATCTCGGGATGAAGGCCGATAAGGGCTGCGCAGCCTTCCGCGCCTGCGCTGTTTCCCATAAGGCTGATCCGGTTGCGGTCAATCTTATACTGATCGGCAATGGAGTTGATCAGTTCAACAAGGGCCGGCTCCACTACGATCCACTGGAATTTGCCGCTGGGGAAAACATAACTGGTGTTGATATTGGGAACTTTGTCAGCGGGAATATCATTGGCGCTGCCGGGCAGCAATGGTATAAGTACGTAAGCCGGTACATTGCCGGAACCGTGTTTCTCCAGGTACTGTGTGACTTCCATCTTCCACAGGGACTCCAGACTGGTTCCCTGGGGACCGTTGCCGTGAAGATACACGACCAGAGGCATATTGTCTGTAGGATTTTTTGGGGTGTACAGCAGATAGCGGAATGTGCCGATCTGGTTGGTGGTAAAGGAACCGCCTTCCATTTTGGAGTTGACCAGGCTGATGCCTGGCGTCTGCGGTTCTGCCGCCTGTGCCGGAACTGCAGTCAGCATAGTGACAGCCAGTGAAAGACTGATAATTCTGGCAAAAAGCTTTTTCATGAATAAAACCTCCTCCTTTAAAGAATTTTCTGATAGTTCCATTATATCAGATATCGGAGGCCTGTCAATGAAAAAGCAGGGTCGGTAAAGCGAAAGAACCGCCGCCCTGCTGAGATTTTCAGCAAAGCGGCGGCCCTTTCGTTCCTCCTGCCGGCACTCTTTTGTACGTCAGAATCTTCAGTATATTATGGAATCATCTTTCGTATCTCATCGTCATTGGTACATCAGGGTCTTTGGTACCTTGCCGCGGATACGGTTTATGATTTGTATGCGTGATTGAGGTCGTAATGTAATGCATTCAGGATTTCGTTTTACTTTGTAACTGTTTGTAACTGAACTGTAATCGTTATTCTGTTGTATGCGTTTTTACAAATGTATTTGTTAGTTGTATGGTTATCAGCTGCATCCTGTTGCCAGGGGCCGCCGGCAGGCGGAGGTGTATCATCCGTTCATTTACATAATGCGCGGGCCGGCTTTTTTATCGCAGAAAAATAAAAAGTTTGTCTGGAAGATTCTGGGGCAGTTTTTCGAGGTTGACTTTTGGGTCTTCCTAAAGTATAATGGGAACGATTCCTGAATCCGAGGGGTGAGTGGGACTTGCCGCGAGGAAACGGGAAGATGATAAAACGCATAAAAGCAGCAGATATGCACTGACGCGAGGAGACGTCTCCGGGGAAGATATTCCGGGGGAGAAGTTCCGGGCAGGAAGGCAGCAGATAGCGTCCCGTGTGTAAAATGCCGGCGTTCGGCGGACATTTTGCAGGGGACGGGGAGAATCCCTTTGTCAGTGCGCCTGTCCGGCGGCTGCGAAGCAGGATTCTTTTTTGTTGCGCAATCCTGCAGGGCAGACGGCCTGTCCCTGGAAGCGGGTCTTGGCTGTATGGGCAGTCCGTCCCTGGAAGCGGGCCTTGGCTGTATGGGCAGTCCGTCCCTGGAAACGGGCTTCGGCTGTATGGGCAGTCCGTCCCTGAAAATGAGTTTCCTCTGCATGGCATATTTGTGGATGGGCATGCTTTGGTTATGCGGGATGTGAAAATTGGAGATTGGAGATTGGAGGAATCATTATGGCATTGAATCAGACGCCGGCGGCGGAACGGATTCACATCGGTTTTTTCGGGCGGAGAAATGCCGGCAAATCCAGCGTGATGAATGCGGTGACCGGACAGAATCTGGCAGTGGTCTCAGATGTGAAGGGGACTACCACTGACCCGGTCCAGAAGACCATGGAGCTTCTGCCCCTGGGACCTGTGATGATGATTGATACTCCCGGGATCGACGATGAGGGAGAGCTTGGCAGCCTGCGTGTGCGAAAGAGCAGGCAGGTGCTGAATAAAGTAGATTTGGCAATCCTGGTGGTGGACGCTATGGAAGGAATGGCCCGGGAGGACCGGGAGATGGAGGAACTGTTCCGAAAGAAGAATGTGCCTTATCTGATAGTATTTAATAAGACGGATCTTCTGCGGGATTGTCCGGAGCCGGAATGCTGCGCCTCCCGCATTTTGTATGTCAGTGCCGTGGACGGGACCGGTATTACGGAACTGAAGGAAAGGCTGGCTCACCTGCGTCCCGCGGATGAGGAGAAAGACCTGCTGGAAGGGCTGGTGAAGCCGGGGGATCTGGCGGTGCTGGTGACGCCTATTGACAAGGCGGCTCCCAAGGGACGGATGATTCTGCCCCAACAGCAGACCATACGGGCGCTTCTGGACCACGGCTGTATGATGATGGTGGTTCGTGAGTCGGAGCTTGAGGATTGTCTGACCAGGCTTAAAAGGAAGCCGGATCTGGTGATTACCGACAGCCAGGTGTTTGAATTTGTATCGTCTGTCGTTCCGGAGGATGTGCGGCTGACGTCGTTTTCCATTCTGTTTGCCCGGTATAAGGGAAATCTGTCCCAGGCGGTGGAGAGCGTCCGCAGCCTGGATCAGATTCAGGACGGAGATAAGATTCTGATTTCCGAGGGCTGTACCCACCATCGCCAGTGCAATGACATCGGCACGGTGAAGCTGCCCGGATGGATCCGCCGGTATACCGGCAGGGAGCCGGAGTTCTGCTATACATCCGGGACGGAGTTTCCTGACGATCTGACGCCATACAAGCTGATCGTCCACTGCGGCGGCTGCATGCTGAATGAGCGGGAGATGAAGTACCGCCAGGCCTGTGCCAGGGATCAGGGGATTCCCATGACCAACTACGGTATACTGATCGCCTATGTCAACGGGATCCTGAAGCGCAGCACGGCTCCCATGCCGGAGATTGCGGCGCTGCTTGAGAAGGAGAACTAAAGGAGCGCTAAATCGATATGAATCGAGTGGGAAAGACTGCGGCGGGTATCGGTGTTTTGCTGGCTGTGTGGCAGCTGGCGGTCATGTCCGGAATCTGGAGCACCTACGTGCTTCCGCCGCCTTCCAAGGTGGCGAACTCATTTCTGGTCATGGCGGGAAACGGTACCCTGTGGAAACATATTCTGGTCAGTATGCGGCGCGTACTGACAGGATTCGGGATCGCCTTCAGCCTGGCGCTGGTCTGCGGGATCGTCGCCAGCGGGCTGCCCAAACTGGAGGAATATTATGGGGGATTTCTGGAGTTTATGCGCCATGTGCCCCCCATCAGCCTGATTGCGCTGCTGATTCTGTGGTTTGGAATCGGGGAGACATCCAAGATCATTATCATCGTTCTGGCGTCCTTTTTCCCCATGTATCTGAATATCCGCAAAGGGTTTGCGTCGGCGGACCGGAAGCTTCTGGAGGTGGGGGAGGTGTTTGGCCTGAGCCGGTGGCAGAAGTTCTGCCGGATCATAGTGCCCTGCGCTGTCCCGGATGTTCTGGTGGGGATGCGGATCGGCCTGGGATACAGCTGGCGGGCCATTATCGGCGCTGAGATGATCGCGGCGGCCAGCGGCCTGGGCTATCTGATCCTGGATGCCCAGCAGATGTCCCGCTCCGACCGGGTAATCGTGGGAATTATTACCATCGGAATGGTTGGGATTCTCTGCGACCGGATTTTTCAGATATTGATTCAGAGGTGCCGCAGCTATGAGAATAAATGATTTGTGCAAAAGCTATCAGGTGGCGGGACGTCGCCTGGACGTTCTGAAAAATCTGCGCATGGAGGCGGATAACAGCGGAATCACCGTGGTGCTGGGCCGCAGCGGCTGCGGAAAGACCACGCTTCTTCGGCTGATTGCAGGGCTGGAGCAGGCAGATTCCGGGCAGATTATCTGGGAAAAGGGAACCGGCGGGGTCAGAGTCCCTTCCGGGGAACGTCTCGGAGGCGAGGGCGGACAGGCCGCGGCTGTCAGGCTGGGCGTTATTTTTCAGGAACCCCGTCTTATGCCGTGGCTGACGACGGCGGACAATATCCTTTTCGGCGTGGATAAAAAGGAGGCGCGGCGGGAAGAGCGGCTGGCCCGCCTGCTGAAGCTGACCGGTCTGGAAGGGTTTGAGAAAGCCTATCCGGGGCAGTTATCCGGGGGAATGCAGCAGCGGACGGCTCTGGCCAGAGCCCTGGCCTGCGATCCGGACTATCTTCTTATGGACGAGCCCTTTGCGGCGCTGGATTATTTTACCAGACGGCAGATGCAGAAAGAACTGGTCCAGGTGTGGCGGAAGGAGAAGAAGGGCGTTCTCTTCGTCACTCACAGTATCGAGGAGGCTCTTGCCATCGGAACGAAAATCATAATCCTGGATGGCGGCGGCTGCCGGAAGGAGTATGACCTGGCGGATCATGCTTATCCGAGAGACCTGCTGGACCCGGATTTGGTTTATATTAAAAAAGATATTATTGAACAGATTGAAGAAAGAGAGGAAACCAGATTATGAGAAAAATGACAGCATGGATTCTGGCAGCGGCTATGGTGAGCACGGTACTTGCCGGGTGCGGAGGCCAGTCAGGGACGTCGGCTGCGGAGGCGGAGACTGCCGGCGCGGCGGAGACCGGAACTGAGGCGGAAAAAGCCGAAGCGGAGACTGAGGCAGGAGAGGCCGGTTCCCCAAAGGAAGGGGAAGAAAGCCGGACGGAAGCTCCGGAAGCGGAGACTGTGGCTCCCGGCGCGGATAAGACCATTGCTGTAACCTATGTAAAATCCCCCCTCAATGTACCGTCGATCGTCGAGAAAGACCAGAAGATTTTTGAGGAGGCGTTTGCTCCTCTGGGCTATACGGTCAGCTATTCCGATCTGACCACCGGGCCGGAGCAGACCCAGGCCCTTGCATCCGGAGATATTCAGTTTTTGTATGCGGTGGGAGCCACATCCGTGATCCTGTCGGCATCCAACGGAGCGGATATTAAGATTATCAGTACCTACAGCCGTTCTCCCGAGGCCTTTAAGCTGTTTTCCGCAGATGATTCGATTCAGTCCCCTGAGGATCTGCGCGGCAGGACAGTGGCCGGTCCCAAAGGGACCATCCTCCATGAGCTGCTTGTAGCTTATCTGGCCAGCGCCGGCATGACTGAGGCCGACATTGATTTTCTGGCTATGGACATCCCCAGCTCCCAGGCAGCTCTGGCAGGAGGAAGCGTAGACGCGGCCCTTCTGGCCGGCCCTACGGCTTACAATATGGAGAAGGACGGATTTCATATCGTGACAGACGGCACAGGCCTGACGGAAGCGACCATCGTGGTGGCGACCAGCGGCGCCTACGCGGAGGAACACCCGGAAGAAGTGAAGACCTTCCTGGCGGCCCAGAAGCAGGTTCTGGATTATATTGAAGCCAATGAAGACGCGGCCATGGAAGCCACTGCCGTTGAGACGGAACTGACGACAGACGCGGTGAAGGAAATGTATCCCATGTACGATTTTGACATGACCATTCGGGATTCCGATATCACTGCCATGGAGAAGACGGAAGACTTTATGATGGAGAATGGAATGATCGAAAACGAGGTGGATATCCAGGATCTGATCCTTACGGTGGAATAAGCATCGGAAGACGCCGAGTTTTTCCGCTGCGCTCCGTGCCGGACAAAATTCTTAACGACTTCTTACGTTTTTAGATAACCTGTTGACAGCCTTTATCCCAAAGGTTACAATAGCGGTACAACCTGTTTTGGAAACGAAAGAAGGAGGTTACAGATGGACGCCGGGAATTGGATGGGGGAGAATGAGAGAAATGGTCTGGCCGCCGCGGCGGCAGATATGAGCAGCGGGACGGCTGCTGATTCCGCGGCGCCGCAGGAGGCGGCCGCTGAGGAAACCATAGAAGAATTGGAGAGAAAGATTGCGGAACTTCCCGTAGGTTATATTTCCAGGAAGATGATTCACGGAAAACTGCGCTTCTACCGGCAGTGGACGGAGAATGGAAAGATCAAAAGCCAGTATATCAAGGACGGCCAGCTGGAGCCGCTGGAGGAGCAGATCGCTCTGCGGCGTGAACTTCAGAAGAAGCTGAAAGAGAAGAAAAACCAGCTGGTGTCTGTGGCAGGAACCGCAAGAAGCCGCGGCGGGGCCGGACGCGGTTTCGGAAGATATGCCGGTTACCGTACGAACGTGGTCACAGGCGAAGCCCTGCGGGCCATGACGGAGAATATCCGCGGCACAGGCACCCGCCTGTGCTACGACAAGCTGATGGATTATCTGAAGGGCGAGGGCGGCGACCGGGTATGCCTGATCACAGGGCTCCGGCGCACCGGCAAGACCACCATGATCCGTCAGGCCCTGCGGGCCATGACCCAGGAGGAGCTGAGCAGGGCCGCTTATATCAAGGCGACGGCAGCCGACAGCATGGAGGTCCTCAATGAGGATCTGAGAAAGCTGGCGGATGCAGGTTACCGGTATGTATTTATTGATGAGGTTACGCTGGTCAGTGATTTTATTGACGATGCGGCGATTCTGTCCGATATTTTTGCGGTTCAGGGCATGAGAGTGGTGCTTACCGGAACCGATTCCCTGGCCTTTGTTCTGGCGCTTCGGCAGGAACTTTACGACCGGGCGGTCACGATCTCCACTACCTTTATTCCCTTCCGGGAGCACGCGAATCTTCTGGGGATCGATGACGTGGACCAGTATATCCGCTACGGCGGTACACTGCGGGCCGGCGAGATGAATGCGGATAAGACAGGTTACAGCGTGGCCAGCGCCACGTTCCGGGATGCGGCATCCACGAAGGAATATATTGAGAGCGCCGTCAGCAGAAATATTGACCGTTCTCTGGCAAGCAGCAAGGATATCAGCCAGTTCCGTTCCCTGCGGACGCTTCAGGAATCCGGCGATTTGATGGAGGTCATCGACCGGGTCATGGAGAATATGAACTTAAGCTATCTGCTGCTGGTGCTGTCCAAATGCCCATCCCTGCAGAATCTGCGTCTGACGGCCTGGAACCTGAAGAATGACAGAAGCCGTGAGGAACAGGCGGCAGGGATCAACCGGGTTCATGTTTCCGAGATCAAGGAGGCTTTGGAGGCTCTGGAGCTGATCGTGGAGCTTCCGGCGGAGACGCCCCAGCCGGGCAGCGAGCCTATAGAGCGTGTGATCTTCACCCAGCCGGGTATGCGCTACAGCCAGATTCAGACGATGATGAAGGATCTGGTCAGCGGCGAACGGTTTGCCGGGATGAGCGAGATAGATAAGCGCGCTATGGCGGAGAAAGCGCTGCAGGAGGTACGGTCCAAGATGCTGGAGGAGATTGTGCTTCTTGAGACGGAAAAAGCGCTGGAGGGACGTTATCAGGTATACAAGCTGCAGATCAACGCAGGGGTATTCGGCATGATCGCCTACAATGTGGAGGAGAATAACTGCTTTATCTGCGAGCTGCGGGCCAACGAGAAGCTGGCTCCCGACCAGTACCGCCGGCTGGCGGACGCCGACAAGTACGCCCAGATTGAGAAGCGCTTCGGCCGCATCACCCGGAGATTCATCCTCTGCGATAATCCTCAGGATCAGCCGGCAGGCGATGTGATGTTCTGCCGTGTGGAGGAGTATCTGAGAAATCTGTAATCGATTGAGAGTTTTAACAGTGAGGCGGGGCTGTCGCTTGCGGCAGCCCCGATTTCAAACAGGAGACATCTATGAAATGGAAAAAATATACGCTGACCACCACCACTCAGGCGGTAGATCTGGTCAGCAGCCTTTTTGACGAGATCGGCATCGAAGGAATCGAGATTGAGGACAATGTGCCCCTGACGGAGAGCGAGACGAAGGGAATGTTTATCGACATTCTGCCGGAGCTTCCGCCGGATGAGGGCGTGGCGAAGGTCAGCTTCTATCTGGAGGACGCATCCCGGGAGCCGGAGATTCTGAAGGCGATGGAGGAAGGTTTGGATGAGCTGTCCATGTTCACGGATCTGGGGGAACGGACCCTGGAAATATCGGAGACGGAGGATAAGGACTGGATCAACAACTGGAAACAGTATTTCAAGCCTTTCACGGTGGACGATATTCTGATCAAGCCTACCTGGGAGGAGATTCCGGAGGAAGACCGGGACAAGCTGCTGATTCAGATCGATCCGGGGACGGCGTTCGGCACCGGCCAGCATGAGACCACACAGCTTTGTATCCGCCAGCTGAAGAAATACGTGACTGCCGGGGCCAGGGTCCTGGATGTGGGAACGGGAAGCGGTATCCTGGGAATTGCGGCCCTGAAGCTGGGAGCAGGGGAAGTCTATGCCACGGACCTGGACGAGAATGCCATTACGGCCGTAGGCGAGAATCTGGAGGCCAACGGCATCCCGGAAGAGCGTTTCCATGTGATTCAGGGCAACCTGATCGATGATAAGGTTATCAAGGACTGGGCAGGTTACGAGCGCTACGATATAGCGGTGGCCAACATTCTGGCGGATGTGATCATTCTGCTCCAGCCGGAGATTCCCCGCCATCTGAAGCAGGGCGGAATTTTTATTATGTCCGGGATTATCAACATGAAGGAAGAAGCGGTGAAGGCGGCTCTGGCAGCTAACAGGGAGCTGGAGATCGTCGAGACCACATACCAGGGCGAGTGGGTGTCCATTACGGCCAGAAAGAGATAGAAAATCATGTATCAGTTCTTCGTATCGAAGGAGCAGATTGGGGAGTCGGCCATTACCATTACGGGAACCGATGTAAACCATATCCGCAATGTCCTCCGCATGAAGCCGGGGGACCAGGTTCTGATAAGCGACGGCGTGTCCAGGGATTATCTCTGCAGCCTGCTGGAACTGAGTCCGGCCGCGGTCACGGCGGCGATCATTTCGGAAAGCCAGGGAAGCACGGAACTGCCCTCCCGGTTGTATTTATTTCAGGGCCTTCCCAAAGGGGACAAGATGGAGCTGATCATCCAGAAGGCCGTGGAGCTGGGAGTCTACCAGATCGTGCCGGTGGAGACCCGCCGCGCGGTGGTCCGGCTGGATGCCGGGAAGGCGGAGGTCCGTGTCCGCCGGTGGAATGCTATCGCCGAGAGTGCCGCCAAGCAGTCGGGCCGCATGGTGATTCCGAAAGTAACCTCCGTCATGTCCTGGAAACAGGCGCTGGCCTATGCCCGGGATCTGGATGTCAAAATGATTCCCTACGAGAACGCCAGAGGCATGGCTGCCGCGCGGCAGATCGTGGAGGAAGTGAAGCCGGGCCTGTCCGCGGGAATTTTCATCGGTCCGGAAGGCGGTTTTGAGGAGGCGGAAGTTGCGGAAGCCCGGACTGCCGGTTTTGCGCCCATATCTCTGGGCAGGCGGATCCTGCGGACGGAGACGGCGGGGCTTGCCATGCTTTCGGTTCTCATGTTTCAGCTGGAGGTTCAGGCATGGGAGGTCCAGGCGGGAGACGGAAACCGCATTTGAAATTGCAATTTTCCGGGCGGGATGCTATAATGGGCGTCGGCGCGGCGCAAGACATTATCGGGAGGACTCCTATGGAGGCATATTTTGACAATTCCGCTACCACGAAGGTATTTGACAGCGTGAGGGATATCGTGGTGAAGACCATGACAGAGGATTACGGCAATCCGGCGGCCAAACATATCAAGGGGATGCAGGCGGAAAATTACATCAGGGAGGCAAGGGCGATTATCGCCAGGTCTCTGAAGGTGCAGGAGAAAGAAATCCTGTTTACTTCCGGCGGCTCCGAATCAAACAACATGGCCCTCATCGGAACGGCTTTCGCCAACCGAAGAGCGGGAAACCATATCATCAGCAGCAATATCGAACATGCGTCGGTCTACAATCCGCTGGGATTTCTGGAAGAGCAGGGGTTTGAGATCACCTATCTTCCCGTAGACCGCCGGGGCCATATCAGCCTGGACGGGCTGCGGGAGGCTGTCCGGCCGGATACGATTCTGGTATCCGTCATGTATGTGAACAATGAGGTGGGAACCGTGGAGCCGGTGGAGGAAATCGGAAGGATCGTAAAGCAGCAGAATCCTGCCGCCCTGTTCCATGTGGATGCCATCCAGGCTTACGGAAAATATGAGATCCGGCCCAAACGCCAGGGGATCGATCTGCTGAGCGTCAGCGCTCATAAGATTCACGGTCCCAAAGGCGTGGGATTTCTGTATATAGATGAGAAGGTGAAGATCCGGCCTCTGATCTACGGCGGCGGCCAGCAGCGGGGGCTTCGCTCCGGCACGGAGAATGTGCCCGGCGCGGCCGGCATGGGCGCGGCGGTGAAGGAGATGTATACCGATCATCAGAAGAAAATCGATTATCTGTATGAACTGAAGGATTACGCCTCCGCCAGGCTTCTGGAGCTGGAGGGCGTCAGCCTGAACAACCCTCCGGGGAGGGAAGGAGCTCCCCAGATCGTCAGCGCCAGCTTTGAGGGAGTGAGAAGCGAGGTGCTTCTCCACGCCCTGGAAGAGCGGGGAGTGTACGTGTCCTCCGGTTCCGCCTGTTCCTCCAATCACCCGGGGATCAGCGGTACCCTGAAGGGAATCGGAGTGCGTCAGGATCTGCTGGATTCCACCCTGCGGTTCAGTTTCGGGCTGTTTAATACGAAGGATGAGATTGATTACGCGGCACAGGTTTTAAAGGAACTTCTGCCTATGCTCCGGCGGTTTACAAGAAAGTAGACGGCAGCGGGAACGGAAGGAGAGAAACCATGGTTTACCAGTCATTTTTAATTAAGTACGCGGAGATCGGCACCAAGGGAAAGAACCGCTTCCTTTTCGAGGACGCCCTGGTCAGCCGGATCTGCCACGCTCTGCGGGCGGTGGACGGAAAGTTCAACGTGACCAGAGAGCACGGACGCATCTACGTGGACGCCCTGGAAGATTATGATTTCGAAGATACGGTCGAGGCGCTGAAGAAGGTCTTCGGCATCGCCTGGATCTGTCCCATGGTGCAGACGGAGGAGAAAGATTTCGAACGCCTGACGAAGGAAATCCTAGCCTACCTGGATCAGGTCTATCCGGATAAGCATATGACGTTCAAGGTGGATTCCCGGAGAGCGGACAAGAGTTATCCCAGAACCTCGGAGGAGATCAACCGGGATCTGGGAGAAGCGGTTCTGGAGGCGTTCCCGGAGATGAAGGTAGACGTCCATCACCCGGATATGGTTCTGCGGGTGGAGATCCGGGCCATGGTCAATATCTATTCCCAGATGATTCCAGGACCCGGCGGCATGCCGGTGGGAACCAACGGAAAGGCCCTGCTTCTTCTGTCCGGCGGGATTGACAGCCCGGTGGCGGGCTATATGGTGTCCAAGCGGGGCGTGAAGCTGGCCGCGGTCTATTTCCACGCGCCGCCCTACACCAGCGAGCGGGCCAAACAGAAGGTGGTGGATCTGGCCAGGCTGGTGTCACAGTATTCCGGCCCCATTGATCTCCATGTGATCAATTTTACGGAGATTCAGCTGTATATCTATGAACAGTGTCCCCACGAGGAGCTGACCATTATCATGCGCCGCTATATGATGCGGATCGCGGAGCGGATCGCGGGAGAAACCGGCTGCCTTGCCCTGGTGACGGGGGAGAGCATCGGCCAGGTGGCTTCCCAGACGGTCCAGTCCCTGGCGGCGACCAACGACGTGTGCTCCATGCCCGTGTTCCGTCCGGTCATCGCCTTTGACAAGCAGGAGATCATCGATATTTCCGAGAAAATAGGGACCTATGAGACTTCCATTCTGCCTTACGAGGACTGCTGCACCATTTTCGTGGCCAAGCATCCGGTGACCAAGCCGAATCTGAAAGCGATCCGCCGTTCCGAGGAGAATCTGGCGGAGAAGATCGATGAGATGGTGGAGACGGCCATTGCGGGCCGGGAAGTGGTGGAGATAAGATAGCATAAAGAAGGGGCTGCTGCGGAATACTGCAGTGAATATTCAAAATTTCACTGTAATATTTCCGCGGCAGCCCCCGGTATCATCTTGTCTATGCGACCAGATATGGGGACAGCACTTTCATGATTTCGCTGATGACAGGTTCGGACTCCGCGTGAATGTTCAGATCAATGGGCTTGGACAGGTCCAGACTGAAGATTCCCATGATGGATTTAGCGTCGATCACGTAACGGCCGGACACCAGATCGAAATCCACGTCGAACTTGGTCAGATCGTTGACAAAAGATTTCACCTTGTCGATGGAGTTTAAAGAAATACGTACGGTCTTCATGTATGCTCCTCCTTTTTGTCGAAGACGTCTCGCCATTTATACGCAGCAGTGTTTCCATGGCTTATATATTGTTATAATTAATTCAGACGTTTTTTGAACTGTAACAATATATTACAGACAGAAGAGAGAAAAGTCAATAGTGAGATTGCATGAAAATCAGCGGAAATCTGCAGAAATCAG
>CANQRW010000071.1 GCA_947626365.1 uncultured Lachnospiraceae bacterium | reverse complement strand
CCCCCTTACAGGGACCCGGTCTGCATTACGATTCGATTATACTTCCTATAATGGAAAATAAAGGAGAGGGCAAAAAGTAAGGAAATATAAGGATTTTTCGAGATTTTGAGATTACAGGATACACGTATTTTTCAGCTGAAGTATGGAGCAAAATAAATGGATAAAAGATATCTGTCCCTCCCATCTTACAAAGTACAAAGCAGGATCCTCATCTACAAAAAGGGACTACCGGCTTGTGGTTTATGTTATGAGTTGATTTTACAATGCGGATGACATATGATATATGTGCAGACGAAAAGGGAATGGGGCAGTCTCATGGCAGACACAACAAATCTCAGCGTCCGTATGGACAGCGACATCAAAAAGCAATGTGAGAGTCTTTACAATGAATTGGGGCTTAACCTTACCGCCAGTCCCTACAGGCAGGCGGGTTCCCGTTTAAGGTGCGGCTGGAGCAGCCCAACAAAGAAACGATTGCCGCCATGTTGGAGGCAGAGCGGATCGCGCGTGATCCCAGCGTAAGGCACTATTCCGACGTGGAAGAAGCACTCCGAGAATTGAAAAGATGAAACGCGATATTATCTGGACTGCCAGATTTAAAAGGGACTACAAAATGTCAATGAATCACCATCTCGACATAGAACTGCTGGATGATACTATCCGGGCGCTGTCGCGTGGTAAGATGTTGCCGAAAAAAAGACCATGGGCTGATGTTCATACCGGCCTGCAGCGGAACGTACAGTGTGACCTGTTCGTGAAATAGGATACCGTCGTATGGGGAATAGAATCCTATACGGCAGTCTGCTATTTACCCAAATATTAACTTTTTATTCTAAATTAGATATACTAATATATATGAAACAACTCAAAATATAATTGAACTGTAGTTGGAGGATGGAGGGATCCGTATGGAAGAACAGGTTTTGAATCAATTCCGCTCAGATAAAACTCTGAGAGAAGACTGTATCGCTATCTATGAGGCGCTGGGGATGGACCTGGACACGGCGTTCCGCATGTTTATGGAACGGACCCGCGTGGTAAGAGGGCTTCCGTTTCCGGCTGTACTTCCTGAGACAAGGATGACCAGGGCGGAGGCCCAGCGTGCGATCGACGATATGCGGGCAGAGGCGTCAGATCTGCCGGAAATGACGTTGGATGAGATCAATGCTGAGATCAACGCGGCAAGGGCGGAAAGGAAAGCCGGAACATGATTTCATTGTTACGCCAGCGGAAATGGCAGATATCCTTTATAAGGATCAGGTTTAAAGAAAAGCCGTGTTGCCCGAAACTATTTCCCCCAGGACCCTGTATTTTTTCTCTCCCTGGTCCTGTCTGACAGTTGTCGTACTCAGGCTTATCTCATTTTTTCCGTACACCGATAAAGGCCTGTTTTTTGAGCGAGCGTGACACAACTCTATTGCCAGCAACGGGCTGCGCTTTTCGTTAGAATATATCGCTGTGGGTCCCGGTCCGTGTCAGGAGCAGGAGCAGTTCCGTTTTCCGGATCTCGTACACAAGCAGCCAATCAGGAGTTATATGACATTCACGGCATCCCTTATAATCCCCGATCAAGGGATGATCTTTATATTCCGCCGGCAGTTCCTGCCCGGAAGCCAGTATACCGATGACATTTTCAAGTTGCCTGATATCGTACCCACGTTTTTTTATACGCTTATAATCCTTCTTGAAGGTCGTCTGATATTTAATCGTCAGCATCCAGATCCTCCATCAACTCAGATACAGACGAAAACCCCCGGCTCAGGCCAATGCCGTTCCGGGCCTCTTCGATCGCACGGATCGTCTCGGCGTTCGGAATGGGATTTCCAACGCGGAAGGGAATGGCCTGCTCCCGCACGGCCTGACGCAGGAACATGTTAATGGCGGAACTTAGGCTGAGGCCGAAACTCTCAAAAAGCTCCTGCGACTCCTGTTTCAGCACCGGATCGATCTTGATATTTGTACTAACTGGCGCCATAAATATACCTCCTCTCTGCACTATAATCATATGCCTATTGTACCTATTTTGTCAATACTTTGTACGGGAGATTTCTTCTTTGTGGTAAATTACAGATTCATTTTCATTCCCGTTTGTAACCCAAGGATCCTGTTTTGTAAAAATGAACCTTGCGAAGATCATAATGGCTTTAAAATCGGCTCTTATCCACATCGTACCCCCCACTTGGATAAGATAGGATGGATATTTTATCCATTTATTTTGCTCCATCCTTCAGCTGAAAAATACATGCATCTTGTAATCCCGGGATTCCAGAAAATCCTTATATTTCCTAGTTTTTTGACCTCTCCTTTATTTTCCATTATAGGAAGTATAATCGAATCGTAATGCAGACCGGGTCCCTGTAAGGGGGACTCAAATAAAGGAAAAAGGAGAGTGCATTTATTATGAGAAAGCAGACAAAAATCGCTGCGTTAGTATCCGCAGCAGCTCTGTTGACCATCGGTGCAGCTATGACCTCCTTCGCCGCCTGGGATGTAGAGGACGGACAGTGGGTCTATCTGGACAGCGATGGCGAGAAAGTGGAGTATGAATGGAAGAAGTCCGGCGCCGACTGGTATTACCTGGGCGAGGGCGGCTACATGGTAACAGATCAGCTCATCGATGATGATGACAACGGCGATATCTACTATGTAGGTTCAGACGGCCGCAGGATCGTCAATGACTGGAGAGCCATTCCCAACGATGAGGGCGAAAGTATCAATGATGTAGAGGTAGATACCTTATGGTATTACTTTGGATCTAATGGTAAGGCTTATCGGAAAAAAGATGGTTCTGGTAAAGATACCGAGTTGGCAAAGAAGACCGTATCGTGGTCTGGCGGAAGCAATGTCTTCTTCTTTGATACGAATGGCCGTATGTGGAGCGGTTGGATAGTATATACTGATAATGATAACAAAGATAATATCTATTATCTTGGCGATGAGAATGAGGGCTGGGCAAGAGCCAAGGGCGTTAATGGTTCTACTGGATGGTATTATCTGGAAGTGCCGGAGGATATGGTATCTCCTGATTATGAAGATGAAGAATGGTTCTATTTCCAGAGCAGTGGCAAGGCATATAGGGCTTATCCGGATGACCCAGAGCAGATAAGCAAATATATCGATGGCTATTATTATACTTTCGATGAAAACGGCGTTCTTGTTGATAAGTGGTTTGAAGCTGCCAGCGCAGGAAATCCCTATCCGGCTTCTATGGCCGCTGCATTTACAGGTGTAGATGGTGTTAAAGCTGGTTGGGTATATGCTGCAACCAAAGATGATGAAGATACCAGCAAATGGTTCTATCTTGTCAATGTAGGCAAGGACAAAGCAGTTGCTTTTGGTTCTGGAACCGCTGATGCAGATGAGCGTTATGTAAAGGTCATTGATTCAAAGACCTATGTATTTAATGGCAAAGGCGAAATGCTGAGCGGCATTGTGAAGATTGATGCTGATCATCCCTGCATGCAGAAATGGAATAATAATAACATTGCTTGGCTGACTAAGGGTACCTATCTGTTCAGTAAGGCAGCAGCAAGCCAGGGTGATGATGGTCGCATGTTGACTGGAAAGCAGAGTTACACCGAGGATGATATAACTACTACCTACTATTTCAGAAAGGCAGATGTGACCGGCAAGGATGAAGAGGGAAATACTATTGTAATCAATTCTAAGGGTTCTGCCATGAAAAATGCAATTAAAGATAATGCCTTGTATGATGAAAATGGCGAGCGTGTGGAAGCAGAAGATGGTAACAGCTATGATCTCTATATCCCTAAAGGTTGGATTAGCATTGATGATATGAAGGGAGATAACACAGAAACTAATGAGTTAGATATCACCGATGGTTGGATTTCTGCTGACGAAACAGTGGTCGTTTCTTCTGCTGGTAAGATTAAGAAGAGCGGTAATGTCACAATCGATGGTACAGTATATGTAGTTAAGAACTATGTTGTAATTGACGCTTATGAAAAGGGTAACAGGAATGTCCATATTGGCGGTACCTGGGATAATTATCCAACTGAGGACTAATTAATTGGTTTTACCTGCATAAAGGTTCTTAAATTAAGATTCCTAAGAGGCATTCGGTAGGGAAACCGCCGGATGCCTCGCTTTTTGAAAATGAGACTATTTCAAAGTTTGCGGAAATTCAAAAAAATGATATAAGGAGCATATAGAAAAATTTCTGTAAATTGGATCTTCTATGATAAGTTTTCGTGAAATCAACACCAAAAAGAGGAGGGCATCCCTGATAATAGGGATACCCTCTCTTAGATTAATAATTAGTTAGTATATACTATTTTTTATCTGCGAAACTTCCACCTGCGCCATTACCATAATTATTGTTCTTAACTTTGCTGTCGCCTTTCTCATAAGACTCAGTTACCAGATAATTGCTGATCTTATATACGGTTCCATCAATGGTGACATTGCCGCTCTTCTTCACCTTGCCGGAAGAAGAAACAACCATAGTACCATTAGTATATGTCTTCGACTGACCACCGATAGTAACCTTAACACCATTACCAATATTATCAGCTGTCTTAATATTCACCAAATCATAGCTATTACCATCAGTTGCATCAATACGTTTGCCGTCATCACCGTACAGAGAATTATCCCTTACCTCATTAGTGACAGCTTTTCCTTTATAGTATCCATCAGTAGTAGACTTGGCAAAGTAATAGTAAGAGGTCTCGCCTTCATCGGTATAGGACTGCTTACCGGTCAGCATACGCCCATCATCACCCTGGCTTGCTGCTGCCTTGCTGAACAGATAAGTACCCACGGGCAATGAAATACTGTTCTGTCCATTCCACGTAGGATAAGACCGATAATCAGTACCACCTACTTTAACGATTCCGCTCAGCATTACGCCATTGCCATCAAACGCATAGGTCTTTCCGTCAATGTTCTTCACAAAAAGATCTTTTTCTCCGTTGCCGGATCCATACGCAACCATCTTACCGTTCGTCAGGTTCACAAGATAGAACCACTTGTCAGTATCATCATCACCGTCTTTATGAGTGTAAACCCATCCGGTCTTGTTGCCGTCTACTCCGGAGAAAGCACGCGGGCTGCTAGCCGACTGTCCATCAGTTGCAACTGTGAACCAGTCATCAAGAAGGACGCCCTGCTCATCAAAGGTATAATAGACATTATCGATATATTTGCTTACAACATCTTTACCCGGTTTAGCTTTGTAAGCCTTACCGCTTGCAGGGAAATAGAACCATTCTTCATCCTCGTAGTCGGAAGAATTACCGGAAGCAGTTACAAGTTCCTCAGGAACTTCCAGGAAATACCAGCCATTGGATCCCGCAGTACCTTTAGCCCTTGCCCAGCCTTCGGTCTCATCACCAAGGTAATAAATGTTATAATTGCCATCAGCATCCTGATAATCATCTCCAGTAATCCAACCGTTCCACATATGGCCCTGAGAATCGAAGAAGAAAATATTGCTTCCACCGGACCACGGCACTGTCTTCTTAACAAGATCCTGATCTTTTGCCCTGTAAGCCTTGCCGCTGGAACCAAAGTAATACCACAGGGTATCTACTACGGTACCATTAATGTCTACTCCTTCATCGTTAAGAACGCTCCTCCAGTCGTTGGTGACTCTGCGGCCGTCCGTACCTACATAGTAAACATCCTCTTCATCATCGATGAGCTGGTCGGTAGCCATGTAGCCGCCCTCGCCCAGATAGTACCAGTCTGCGCCGGACTTCTTCCACTCATACTCCACTTTCTCGCCATCGCCATCCAGATAGACCCACTGTCCGTCCTCTACATCCCAGGCGGCGAAGGAGGTCATAGCTGCACCGATGGTCAACAGAGCTGCTGCGGATACTAACGCAGCGATTTTTGTCTGCTTTCTCATAATAAATGCACTCTCCTTTTTCCTTTATTTGAGTCCCCCTTACAGGGACCCGGTCTGCATTACGATTCGATTATACTTCCTATAATGGAAATTATCAATACTTTTTTAACATTTTTTTCAAAATTTCTTCAAAATGTGAAAGGTATTGGAACCTCCTTACGGGAAATACTCTCTCCTCAATCACAATGCCATTATAATACATTTCCCCGGAAAAGGCTATAAACTTTCTCTAAGCATTTTCTTACGTAAACCTTACGGAAAACAAGTTTTTTTCTTAGATTGTACTTAAGTAGATACAATCCTTGATTTTAACGGCCTGCATGGTATAATGTTCATATCTTATGTTAAATGCTTATTTTTTGAACGGAGGCCATTATGGACAGAAAAGCATTGCTGTGCAGAAGCATATTGGAACAGCCCCAGGTCACCCAGCGGGAACTGGCCCAGACCCTGAACGTATCCCTGGGAACCGTCAACGGTCTTATAAAAGAATGTACCGACCAGGGACAGATTTCCACCGACGGAGGCCATTACCATCTGACGGAACAGGGCCTCGCATACCTGGAACCCTTCCGGGTAGACGGCGCCGTCATCATGGCGGCCGGTTTCGGTTCCCGGTTCGTTCCGCTGACCTTCGAGACCCCTAAGGGACTCCTGGAAGTATTCGGCGAGCGAATGATCGAGCGGCAGATCAGGCAGCTCCATGAGGCCGGCGTCCATAATATTACCATAGTCGTCGGTTATTTAAAAGAGAAATTTGAATATCTGATTGACAGATACGGGGTGGAGCTTCTCTACAATCCGGAATATACTTCCAGGAATAATATTTCTACGGTGTATCACGCCCGGAAAATTATGGCCGGGAAGAATATGTACCTGCTGTCCTCCGACCATTGGATGCGGGAAAATATTTTTCACGCCTATGAATGCGGCTCCTGGTACTCCTCCGTATATAAGAAAGGGGAGACCTCTGAATGGTGTTTCACTTATAATAAGAAAGGGAAGGTTCTGGATGTGACAAACGGCGGGCGGGATGCCTGGGTCATGTACGGCCCTGTCTATCTGTCTGCCGATTTTCTGGCGGATTTTCTCCCTATGGTTGAGCGGTATTATCATGCGCCCGGAACGGAACAGTTCTACTGGGAACACGTATACATGGAAATGCTGAACGGAGACGCCTGGAAGCGCCTGGCGCAGGATGAAAGCATTCGTTCCCGCAAAGTGCCTGAACTTTATGTTAATTTCCAGCCGGAAGATATGGTCTACGAATTCGAAAATCTGGAAGAACTGCGATGCTTTGATAAGAAATATCAGGATCAGTCTGATAATGAAGCCCTGGAGCTGATCTCCAAGGTATTTCAGGTGCCTGAATCTGAAATCCGCAATATCCGCTGCGTGAAAGCAGGCATGACCAACCAGTCCTTCCTGTTTCGCGTTCATGATAAATCTTATATCTGCCGGATTCCGGGGCCGGGAACCGGCCTTCTGATCAACCGCAGGGAGGAGGCGGAATCCCTGAGGGCTGTGGCGCCCCTGAACATTTCCGAGAAGGTCGTATATTTTGACAAGGAAACCGGCTACAAGATTGCAGAATATTATGAGGGCGCAAGAAATTCCGATCCCCAGAGCAAAGAGGATGTGAGCCGGTGCATGGAACTTCTCCGGCAGCTGCACGGCTCCGGCGTAAAGGTGAACCATTCCTTCGATATCCGGGAGCGGATTACCTTTTATGAAAATCTGTGCCGGAATCACGGTGAGATTCCCTTTGAAGATTATTCTCAGGTCAGAAAACAGATGAATGAACTGATGGATAATCTGGATCGTCTGAACCGTCCGAAAAAATTCGCCCACGTGGACAGTGTAGCGGACAACTTCCTATTTCTGCCTGACGGAGAACTGAAGCTTATCGATCTGGAATATGCGGGAATGTGCGATCAGCTGATCGACATATCCATGTGCGCTATTTATTCCTATTACAATGATGAACAGGTGGACTGGCTTATCCGAGAGTATCTTCAGCGGGAACCTTCAGAGGAAGAACAGACGGTTATCTACTCTTATGTGGCTCTGGGCGGTTTCCTCTGGAGCCTGTGGGCCGTGTACAAAAGCTTCATAGGGCAGGAATTCGGAGAGTACACCATCATCATGTATCGGTACGCCAAGCGGTACTACCGCAAGATATTCCAAAAAAAGTAAGAAAATTTTCATTTTCCCTCTATATATTGTAGAAAAAATATGTTATACTGGTATACAATGAGTTTTATATAGTTTTCTGGGTGAGGAGGAGAAGGATATGACAGGTCGGAAACATTTACGGTCGCTGGCCTTCGCCGGATTTCTGGGCGTTATGATAGCCGCCTCGGCTTCCACCGCATGGGCCGGGTGGGATAATTCCAGCGGCAAATGGATTTATTACGAAACCGACGGTTCCATCCGCAAAGGCTGGCTGAAGACCACTACCGGACAATACTATTACATGGATCAGAACACCGGACAGATGACCATCGGCTGGAAGCAGATTGATAATAAATGGTATTATTTCCAGACCGACGGCGTGATGGTGGCCAGCAACTGGATTATTGATAATAATAAATACTACTACCTGTACGAAGACGGCACCATGATCACCGGATGGCTGAAGATTGGCGATACCTACTATTACATGAAGAATGACGGCTCCATGACTAAGGGCTGGTGGCAGATGGACAATGCCTGGTATTATGCCGATGAGAACAACGGGCAGGTGGCCATCGGCTGGAAACAGATTAAGAACGACTGGTACCTGTTCGGCAATGACGCTAAGATGCTGACCGGATGGCAGCAGGTCAATGGCCGGTATTATTATCTGAACGGGGACGGCCGTATGCTGACCGGATGGCTGAACGATTCCAACGGCAACCGTTACTACATGTCTACGGCCAGCGGAGGCATGACCGCTTCTGCGTGGAGAGAGATTGACAGCGGATGGTATCATTTCGATGCATCCGGGCATCTGCAGAGCGGCTGGCTGCTTCTTGACAATAAGTATTACTATCTGGATCCCAACGACGGCGGAAAGATGATCGCCAATACCACCAGAACCATTGACGGAATCGCCTATTCCTTTGATGCCAACGGCGTCTATTATACATCCAACAGCAATACTGCCCCGTCCTTATCCAATACTCCGTCCGGTTCTTCCGGCGGCGTGGTCAGCGGAGGACCTGCTTCCAGCAATACTACGGTAGGCGCCCCCGGCTCTGTCTCTTCCGGCAGCAATACGGAGGTAGGCCCCGGCGGTTCTTACCCCTCCGGATATAATAATAGCAGTTCCTCTCCGTCGTCTTCATCAAGCGGAAGCATTCACACCGGCACGGCAGGAAGCCTGCAGCCGGGCATGACCGGCGGTCCCGGTTCCAATCATTAACAATTAACTTCTGTCAGGATATGTTCTGACGAATGCAAAAAACGCGTCGCTGGCGCGTTTTTTGCATACTGACGTAATGTAATAGGGGCTGCTGCATTCTGCAACAGCCCCCTTATTGATGAAATTTTTAATAGAACAGGCGGTTCACCGCGCTGAAGATTCCACGGAAGGATGCCCTGGTGATGTTGGAGCTGATGCCTACGCCGTAGGTCGCTCTGCCGGACTTTACATCCATAAGGTGGATATAGGAGGCCGCCTGAGCGCCGGAACCTGAGGTCAGGGCGTGCTCATTGTAATCCAGCACACGAATCTCGATGCCCAGTTCCTTCTCAAGCCCCTTCTGCATGGCGTCAATGGGGCCGTTGCCTACGCCTTCAAATGTCTTCTCAATGCCATTGTTGGTGTAAGTCACCGTCACCAGCGTAGCGAAGCTGCCGTCCTCCAGCTCTGTGTCGTGAATCTGGCACTTGCGGAAGTGCATGGGCTCTTTCCGCTCCGTATAATTGCTGCGGAACTCTTCCATGATGCGCTCCGGAGCCACCTCACCCTGCTTCTCGGAGATTTTCTGAATCACATCAGCGAACTCTTTGTGCATGCCCTTGGGCAGCTTGAATCCGTAGAAGGTATCCATGACAAAGGCCACGCCGCCCTTGCCGGACTGGCTGTTGATACGGACAATGGGCTCGTAGACTCTTCCGATATCGGAAGGATCGATGGGCAGATACGGAACCTCCCAGTACTCGCCATGGCGCTCTTTCAGCGCCTGCATGCCCTTGTTGATGGCATCCTGATGGGAACCGGAGAATGCGGTAAATACCAGCTTGCCGGCGTAAGGATGTCTCGGATCGATCTCCATCTTGGTGCAGCGCTCATAAACTTCCGCGATAGCGCGCACATTCTCAATATTCAGATGAGGATCGATACCCTGGGAGAACATGTTGTAAGCCAGCGTCAGAATATCTACATTGCCTGTCCTCTCGCCGTTGCCGAACAGGGTTCCCTCCACACGGTCAGCGCCGGCCATCAGCGCCAGTTCCGTAGCAGCCACGCCGGTTCCTCTGTCATTGTGAGGATGGAGGCTCAGCACAATGCTGTCCCGGTTCTTGAAATGCTTGTTCATCCACTCAATCTGGTCGGCATACACATTGGGCGTCGTCATCTCGACCGTGGACGGCAGATTGAAGATAATAGGACGCTCCGGAGTCGCCATACCCCAGGTATCCATGACTGCCTCGCAGACCTCCAGCGCATAGTCAAGCTCTGTGCCGGTAAAGCTCTCCGGCGAATACTCCAAAAGCAGATCGCCGGGATATTTCTCCGCGTACTTCCGTACCATCTCCGTGGCGTCGGTAGCGATCTTCTTGATCTCCTCTTTATCCTTGTGGAACACCACATCCCTCTGGAGAGTGGATGTAGAATTGTAAATATGGAAGATTACCTTCTTAATGCCCTCAATGGCCTCGAAGGTTCTCTTCAGCAAATGCTCGCGGCATTGAACCAGCACCTGGATCCGCACGTCGTCGGGAATCAATTTCCGCTCAACCAGCTGGCGCAGGAAATCATACTCAATCTGGGAAGCAGCCGGGAATCCTACTTCAATTTCCTTGAAGCCCAGCTTCACCAGCATATTGAAGAACTCAATCTTCTCTTCCACAACCATGGGCTCAATCAGAGCCTGGTTGCCGTCGCGAAGATCGACGCTGCACCACACCGGCGCCTTGTCAATCACCTTATTGGGCCATTCTCTCTCCGGCATATGTACCGGCGGTACCTGTTTATATCTCTTATAATTTAACATGATCTTATCCTCCTGATTTTTCGGGGTGCCCCTCTCAGGGACATCCAGCCTGTTATAGCCGATGCCTGCGGCATCCGGCCTGCTGCGCCTGCCATGACTTGTCTCATGACCGGTCTGATCCTAAAAATACTTCCCTATGCCTCTCTCACAGGCCCCGCAGTCGGTAGATCACGCTATATTTCCTGATTATATTCAATTTCGCTTTTTTCACCGGGCCAGCCCCATCTTTCATCATATCCTTTCTATACAATCGCCGTCTCAGACGACGTTCCTTGATTATAGCATAGCGCAAAACATCTGGCAAGATAAATTTTTACCTGCAAATTTAGCTGAAAATTCAGCCCTGCAAATTTAGCTTGCTAATTTAGCTCTGAATTAAAAACGGTTCCTAGGCGTTCTCGTTCAGACGGCTGAGTTTTGCGGCCTGATCAGCCGTAATGAGACTCTCAAGAAGCTCCTGGATATCTCCGTTCATAATGGAATCAATCCGGTACAGGGTCAGTTTGATCCGGTGATCGGTGACGCGGCCCTGTGGGAAATTGTAGGTACGGATCTTCTCGGAGCGGTCGCCGGTACCGATCTGACTGCGGCGTTCCTCCGCCTCAGAGTTCTGACGCTTCTCCAGTTCCATATCATAGAGCTTGGAGCGGAGCAGCCGGAACGCCTTCTCCTTGTTCTGAAGCTGGGATTTCTCCGTCTGGCTGTAGATCACAATTCCCGTAGGAATGTGGGTCAGGCGTACTGCTGAGTCGGTCGTGTTCACACACTGGCCGCCATTTCCGGAAGCCCTCATCACGTCGATACGGCAGTCCTTCATATCAATCTGCACGTCCACATCTTCCGCTTCCGGCATAACCGCGACCGTCGCCGTGGACGTATGGATGCGGCCGCCGCTCTCCGTCTCCGGCACACGCTGGACGCGATGGACACCGCTTTCATATTTCAGCTTGGAGTAAGCGCCCTTGCCGGTGATCATGGCTACCACTTCCTTGAAGCCGCCGATTCCGCTTTCACTCAGGCTGACAAGTTCCACTTTCCAGTGGTTGGATTCCGCGTAATTTACATACATCCGATACAGTTCTGCGGCAAACAGCGCCGCCTCCTCACCGCCTGCTCCCGCGCGGATCTCCAGAATAATATTTTTGTCATCATTGGGATCTTTCGGCAAAAGGAGAATCTTCAGCTTCTGCTCCAGACTCTCGATACGCTGCTTGGCGTCAGCCAGTTCCTCTTTGGCCAGCTGGCGCATCTCCTCATCATTCTCCTCGTCCAGAAGAGTCAGACTGTCCTCCGCATCCTGATTGGCCTTCTTATATTCTTTGTAGGTATCTACCAGGGGCAGAAGATCCGCCTGCTCCTTCATCAGTTTCCGAAACCGATTCTGGTCTTCCGTTACCGACGGGCTGTTCAGCTCCTGCATCAGTTCCTCGTAATGAATCAAAATATCATCCAAATGGTCAAACATGGAAACCTCCTAATTTCTCCGCTCTGCCTGCCGCCTGTTTCCGCGGCTTTCAAAATGCCGCTTCCGCCAGGCATTCCCGCCGGACATTCTCAAATACGCGCTCTCACTGCACGATTCTGCCCGGCCAGATCCCGAAATACCTCTATCTCTCTAAAGCCTCTGCCGCTCAGGATCCGGCTCACCGCATCTCCCTGGTCGTATCCGATCTCCAGATACACTGCGCCTCCCGGATTCAGCCGCTTTCCTGCCTCTTTCGCAATCCGCCTGTAAAACTCCAGGCCATCCGCCGAGCCGTCCAGGGCCGTCACAGGTTCATAGTCCCTCACCTCAGGCTGAAGTTCTTCAATCACCTTCGATGGGATGTACGGCGGGTTGGAAACCAGAATATCATAGCGTTCCCCATAAGGCAGTGCATCGAACAGATCGCCCTGCTGCAGGAAAAATCTTCTGCCGTCCGCCGCAGTCTGCCCCGCTTCTGCGGTTCCCGCATCCGGCTCTATCTTCCACCCTTCAAGCAGCCGCCGTCCATTTTCCTCCGCGATCTTCAGGGCCTCCGCAGACAAATCCGTGGCCGTCACACTGGCGTAACCTCCCCTTGCCGCGAGACTGACGGCGATGCAGCCGGAACCGGTACAGAGATCGAGAACCTTCTTCTGCCTGTCCTGCTGTTCACGCAGCACCAACTCTACCAGCGTCTCCGTATCCTGACGGGGAATCAGCACATGGCGGTTCACAATAAAATCCAGTCCCATGAATTCCTGATGGCCCAAAATATACTGGAGAGGTTCCCTTTCCGCTCTCCGCCGAATCATCCGACGGTAATCTTCTGCCGCATCCTGTTTGCAGGCCTCTGTCTTCGAAAAAGCCGCTCCTTCTGCCCGGATCCTATCCGGGCTTACGCCCATCTCCCGGGTCCGCTCCAGAAGGAAATGAACCTCATCCATGCGGAACGCTTCCAGCAAAATTCTTCTGGCATCCAATGCCGCCTCCGGCACGCCGGCGCTTCTCAGTTCCTCCGTTCCTTCACTTAAAAGCTGCTGAAGCGTCATGACGGTTCCTTTCCAAAATTCTCTTCCAGATATTTTCTCCAGTCAAAGACAGCCTCCACAGCGGCAATGGCCACTTCAATCATGCTGTCGTCAGGCTCTTTGGTCGTCATATTCTGCATCCAGAGTCCCGGCTTGCTTAAGAAATTCACAAGCCAGTTGTCGCTTCTTCCCGCCAGCCGCAGAAACTCGTAGGACACCCCTGCAATCACCGGGATCAGTACAATCCTGCTGATGACCTTGGGGATAAATCCATCCACCCGGATCACCATGAAAAACAGGATACTGATCATCATGACAATGATCAGGAAACTGGTTCCGCAGCGCTTATGCTGTTTGGAACTGATCCGCACATTATCCACATTCAGTTCCATGCCGTGCTCGATACAGTTGATACATTTGTGCTCCGCGCCATGGTACTGGTAAGTCCGCCGGATATCCTCCATGTTGGATACTAGTTTGATATATGTGATAAAAATTGCCAGGCGGATCACTCCCTCCAGAAACGCCATCACCGTATCCGACGGCACCATGGGCTTCAGGACCCGGCTGATCGCCAGCGGCAGCACCATGAAAATTCCTATGGCCGCAATGACAGAAAATACCATAACAACCGTCATCAGATACTGCTCCAGCTTCTCGCCAAATTTCTCATCCAGCCATCGTTCCAGCCGGCTGGGTTCTTCCTCCGTCTCATCATCCTCAAAAAAACTGGCGGACAGCGTCAGGGTCCGCATGCCGAGTATCAGGGAATCCGCAAAATTAAATATACCCCGAACAAAGGGCAGCGCAAAAATCGGATATTTCTCAGTCAGGCTTACATAGGTATCTTTGCAGACTACGATCTCCCCGTCAGACTTGCGAACCGCCGTAGCGTAGTCATCCTTGTTCTTCATCATGATTCCCTCAATGACCGCCTGGCCGCCTATTCCGGAATATTTCATAAGCTGTTTTCCTCCAGAATAATCTATTTCCTGCTGAACAAAAACAGGTTGGGTCAAGTGTTTCCACTCAATCCAACCCTGTTCTCTAATCTCTCACTATCTGCCTGCGTTCACGCCGTACTTACGATTGAACTTATCAATACGTCCGCGGGCAGCGGCAACCTTCTGCTGGCCTGTGTAGAATGAATGGCACTTGGAACATACTTCTACGTGAATCTCTTTCTTCGTAGAACCGGTTACAAATTCATTACCGCAGTTGCAGGTTACCTTCGCCTGGTAGTATGCCGGATGGATTCCCTCTTTCATGTCTTTCACCTCTCAAATCTTAAATTTTCTATGCAATTGTGACCTATTCATCACATTTTGTCATGGAAACAGCCTACTAAGTATAGCATAGAACTTTTTATTATGCAAGCACAAAAAACGGAAAATACAAATTTCCCTAGACAATCCTGGTTTTCCTCACCATGTCCATGAACTCTCTGTTATTTCTGGTTCTTGCAAACATGTTCAGAATCTGCTCCACCGCATCATCCGCCTTCATGCCGCTGGTTGCCTTGCGAATCCCGTCTTTGGTAGTTAACGCCATATTTTTTAGGAGTAACGCCTACTTAGTTCTCTTAAAATTGCCCATATTTT
>CANQRW010000070.1 GCA_947626365.1 uncultured Lachnospiraceae bacterium | reverse complement strand
AAAAGTATTATTTGTAGTTTGTGTATTTCGAGAAAATAATATTATCCGTTTGATTTCAGCACGTCTGGCTACAATGCCGGAGAAAGAGAGATATGAAAATGGTGAAAATGAGTATTAATGAGTTAGATTCAAATCTTTCTAAAGAGGAAACAGAAGAATTGGAGGCAGCGGTAGGGAAACCGGTTGTGTTTGATGAGGATTGTCCGGAGATGACGGAGAAGATGCTGCGGCAGTTTAAATATATGAACAGGGAAGAACGTGTAAAACAGACAGTATCTCTTCGTTTATCGCCTAGTACGTTGAAAAAAGCAAAATCGTTTGGTAAAGGATATACGTCTTTATTAAGCCGTCTGTTGGATCTTGCGATTAATGATGAAGATATGATAAAAAAATGTATTTAGGAGGATGATAGATATGAGCAAAATCGACGTAGTGAGAGCCGCCATGATGGAGGCTATGAAGAACCGGGACAAGGCAAGGAAGGACGCCCTTTCCATGCTGCTGAGCGCCCTGAAGAACGCCCAGATCGACAAGCGGGAGCCGCTGACGGAGGCGGAGGAGAACGCTGTGGTCAAGAAGGAGATCAAGCAGTGCCAGGAGACCTATGACATGGCTCCGGCGGACCGGACGGACATCAAGGAGGAAGCCGCGGGCCGGATTGCCGTCTACAAAGAATTTGTGCCTGAGGACATGAGCGTGGAGCAGATTCAGGAGGTGATCGCCTCCGTTCTGGCTCAATTGGGAATCGAGAAGCCGGCTCCGGCCGATAAGGGAAAGATCATGAAGGTTCTCATGCCCCTTGTAAAAGGAAAAGCGGACGGCAAGGTGGTCAATGAGACATTGGCGGCCATAATGAAATAAGCCGGCCAGTGCCCGGGCTGAGCAGCAGGCTTCCGCAGGTTAAAGAGAAGCCCCAATTTACTGTGAAACATTAACTTCCGGGTAGCTAAAAAAGCGCAAACTGCCCCTATCAAGCTTTAAAACGTTCATTTTGAACTTAGCTGACAGGCCTATGCGGCAACTACAGGAGGCTCCCAGCCAAGTGCTTTTAACTTTTTCAGGTACGCATTGATTTTACGTTCCTTATTGAACTGGTTATAGTATTCGGCCCCGAGATCCTTGAAAACCACACCATCTTTAAGGATATGATAAATTGCTATCAGCATGGAATGGGCGACGGCAACGTAGGCTCGTTTCGCCCCCCGATGGGAACTGATCCGCATGAATTGCGCATAAAAGTAGGACTTTTTATTTTTGACGGCTGTATGCGCACAGGTAATTAACGTGGTTCGGAGAAGGACATTCCCCTTCCTTGTTTTACCGGATTTCCGCTTTTTTGCACTTTCGTTGTCTCCGGGACATAAGCCTGCCCATGAAGAAATATGGGCATCCGTGGGAAAACGTCCCATGTCTGTGCCGATCACGGAAACGATTGCCTGGGCGCTGGTATTGCCAATCCCGGTGACGTCCTGAATGGCGGCGGATGCCTTCTTTTCCTCTGGCTTCATGAAATTGTCTATCTCATCATCAAGATTTTTGATATGGGCATTCAATTCATCCAGATGGTTTAAAAGCTCCCTCAGCATCCTGCGTTGGAGCGGGGACATGACGCCGTTGAGGTCGTCCACGATCTGTTCCTTTGTTGCCTTGAGATTATGGGCAATGATTTTTTTCTCATACATCTCATCATACTTTGCGCCGTCAATGGATTCGCCTGTGAGCAGATACTCAAGGATGCTGCGTGCACTCTTTCCATTGATATCGGAGACGGTACCTGAGAGCTTGATATTTGCCCCTTCCAGCATCTTCTGGAGCCGGTTCAGCTCACGGGTTCGTTCCTCGACAAGGCTTTTGCGGTAGCGGACAAGCTCTCGCAGTTCGCGCTGGTCTTTGTTCGGAATATAACTGGGCTGCAAAAGGCCATGCTGAAGAAGGTCAGCAATCCATTCAGCATCCTTTACATCTGTTTTCCTTCCCGGAACAGCTTTCATGTGGTGTGCGTTTACCACCATGGCTTTCAGGTCAGAAGATTCAAGGATGTTATACAGAGGCTTCCAGTATGAGGCGGTGCTCTCCATTGCGGCCATTTCACAGCCACTGTCTTTGAGCCAGTCGGCCAACATGAGAAGCTCTCTGGTTGTTGCACCAAACTCACGGACTTCCTGACTGTTGCCTTTTCTAAGGCAGGCGACGATAAGTTTTTTGTGCACATCAATACCACAACACTTGTCGTAAATTCTATCCATAATGACACCTCCATGGGAAATTTACGGCATGGTTTCCTGTCTGTTATCATTTTACTGTACGTCCTAAGTACCCTTGAGGTATTTGCCGCAGGCGGTTGGACAGATGGTGGTGCAAATGAGGAAACCTGAAATCAGTTTAGGAAACGGGCTGCAGGCCCAAAATGAAATCGATCTTTGCCGTTATGATCAATATAAAATACGGCAAAGATAAATTCAATAGCCTATCGTCTGCACAGTTTCATTTATGGTGGTGTCAAGCGTGCGGACATGGGGGTTTAGAAACAGAAGTGTTGGAGGAACAGGTTTATGACATACAGAGATCAGATTGAAGCCTATATAGAAGCGCATAAAGAGGAGATGGTGCAGGATATATTTACCCTGTGCCGGATTGACAGCGAGAAGATGGAAGCCTCAGAGGGAAAGCCTTACGGGGATGGCCCGGCGGCAGCCCTGGCGGCGGCTCTTAAGATGGCTCAGGGATACGGATTTGCCGTGCGCAATTACGATAATTATGTGGGAACTGTGGACCTGAACGATCAGGAAAAGCAGCTGGATATCCTGGCTCACCTGGATGTGGTTCCCGCGGGAGAGGGATGGCAGATCACGGAGCCCTTTGAGCCGGTTGAGAAGGACGGGATCCTCTATGGCCGGGGAGTGGCCGACGACAAGGGGCCGGCGGTGGCCGCCCTTTATGCCCTGCGCTGCGTGAAGGAATTGGGACTCCCCGTAAAGAAAAATGTCCGGCTGATCCTGGGCTGCGACGAGGAGTGCGGGAGTTCCGATATCGCCCAGTATTATAAGGAAGAGAAGGAGGCTCCCATGACCTTCTCGCCGGACGCGGATTTCCCCCTGACCAATGTGGAGAAGGGCCGGCTTCCGGGAGAATTTCACGCGGATTTTGAGCCATCCGAGCTGCTGCCCAGGCTGGTTTCCCTGGATGCGGGGATTAAGGTAAACGTGGTGCCGGGAAAGGCTCACGCGGTGGTAGAGGGCCTGGATCTTTCGGTCATGAAAGAGACGGCGGAAAAGGTGACGGAAGAGACCGGCATTGATTTTGAACTGGAAGCCGATGGCGTGATTGTAAAGATTCTGGCTGTGGGAGAAGGCGCCCACGCAGCCCATCCGTCCACCGGAAGAAATGCCCTGACCGGCCTTCTGACGTATCTGACCAGGCTGCCTCTGGCTGCCTGCCCTCAGATGAAGCTGCTGGCGGATCTTCTGGCGCTTATGCCACACGGTGACACCTCCGGCAAGGCCATGGGAATCGCCATGTCCGATGAGATTTCCGGCGATCTGACCCTGGCCTTCAGCATGCTGAAGGTGACGGATCGCTGCCTGGAAGGCGTTTTCGACAGCCGGTGTCCGGTCTGCGCCACAGAGGACAACGTGCTGAAGGCAGTGAAAGAGAAAATGGCCGCCTGCGGCATCACGCTGACCAATGATTCCATGACGGCGCCTCACCATGTAGATGAAAATTCCCGTTTTGTGAAGACTCTTCTTCAGGTTTATGAGGAATATACCGGCCTGGAGGGCAGGTGCCAGTCTACGGGCGGCGGCACTTACGTTCACGATTTAAAGAACGGCGTGGCCTTCGGCGCAGCCATGCCGGGGACAGACACCCGGATGCACGGAGCCGACGAGCGGGCTGTCCTCGGAGATCTGGTGGTCAGCGCCAAGATATTCGCCCAGGCCATTGTGGAACTTTGTAAAAACAGCGAAACGAGGTGAGCAGATGAGAAGATATTATGCAGCGGCTTCCCCGGAGATCACCCGGTCGGAGCTTGACCATATGGCGCTGTCCAAGCGTCTTGCGGGAGAATGCGTAGTGCTTTTGGAGAACGACGGAACCCTTCCGCTGAAGGAAAAAGGAGCCATTGCTCTTTTTGGCGGCGGCGCCCGCCGTACCGTCAAGGGAGGGACAGGTTCCGGCGACGTCAATTCCAGGACCGTAGTGACCATTGAGCAGGGACTGAAAGAGGCAGGTTACAGGGTAGGCGGCGAGGCGTGGCTGGACCGTCATGACCGGAAGATCGAGGAAGCCAAAGCCGCGTACATGGAATTCGTGAAGAAGAAATCAGCGGAGACCGGCATGTCGGAGGGGATGGTCACATTCTACGATCCTTTCATAGAACCGGCGCCGGATGCGGTTACGGAAGAAGACGTCAGGATGGCGGGGGCGGACACGGCAGTCTATGTGATCGCCAGAAATTCCGGAGAGGGTTCCGACCGCTATGCGCGTGAGGGAGACTATCTGCCCTTTGCCCAGGAACTGGAAAGCCTGAGGGTTCTGGGCCGGTGCTGCCGGCAGGTGATCCTGGTCCTGAACATCGGCGGGGTCATGGAACTTACGGAGATCCGGAAGATTCCAGGAATCAGCGCCATCCTTCTGATGTCCCAGCTGGGCAATACGGGCGGACATGTGCTGGCGGATGTGATTTCCGGTACGGTGACCCCATCAGGCAAGCTTACGGATACCTGGGCGGAGCGGTACAGCGATTATCCTTCTTCCGCCGCCTTCAGCCACAATGACGGCAACGTGGATGATGAGTTTTACAATGAGGGAATCTATGTGGGCTACCGGTATTTTGATACCTTCGGCGTGAAGCCACTGTACTGTTTCGGCTACGGAAAATCCTATACTGCCTTTGCCCTTTCCGATGAGCAGGTGTCTGTGAAGGATGGAAAGGTGACGGTTTCCGTGAAGGTAACCAATACCGGAGCAACCTATTCCGGTAAAGAGGTTGTACAGGTTTATTATTCCGCTCCGGCGGGAAAATTGGACAAGCCTTATCAGGAGCTGGCTGCTTTTGTGAAGACTTCCCTGCTGAAGCCGGGGCAGTCGGAGACGGTCAGCGCCGCGTTTGACGTAAAGGATATGGCATCCTACTGTGAGCAGTGCGCTTCCTGGGTGCTGGAGGCAGGAGCTTATGTGATCCGTGTGGGCACCAGCTCCCGCGATACTAAAGCAGCAGCGGAGATCGTTCTGGACAGGACGGTAAAGACCGCTGTCCTTAAAAATGTATTCGCCCTTGATGCGGAGATGGATGTATTGAGGGCGCCGAAAGCAGCCGGTAATTCGGAAAATTCCGCCGGAAACAGCGCGGTGTCCATTCCCCTTTCCGCGGATTCCATCGAGACGGAGACGGCCTCCTATCAGGGAGAAAGAAAGCTCTTTACTACGGATAAGACGGAGAAACTGACAATGGCTGATGTCCTCAGCGGCAGATGTACGGTGGAGGAGCTGACAGCCCAGCTTTCCGTGGAGGAACTGGCGGTCCTGTGCGTGGGAACTGAGCGCAGGGAAGAAGGCAGTATTGTCGGCAGCGCCTCTAATGTGGTGCCCGGCGCGGCAGGCGACTCCGCCGCGCTTCTGGCGGAGAATCGGGGGATTAAGGGAATGATTATGGCAGACGGCCCGGCAGGACTGCGGCTGCAGCCCCACTTCAAGACAACAAAGGACGGCGAGCTGATTCCCGGAGGCAATATTCTGGGCGATGTGGCTGTTCCGTTCCCGGAGGATCTTGAGGAATCCCAGACGGTGGACTATTATCAGTACTGTACGGCCATTCCCATCGGCTGGGCCCTGGCCCAGGCATGGAACAGCCGGCTGCTGGAAGAGATTGGTTCCATGGTAGGCGAGGAGATGGAACAGTTCCATGTGGATCTGTGGCTGGCCCCTGCCATGAATATTCACAGGAATCCTCTGTGCGGGCGGAATTTTGAGTACTATTCGGAAGATCCGGTGGTGGCCGGCAAAGCGGCGGCAGCGATCACAAAGGGCGTCCAGAGCCATGCCGGAAAAGGTACCACCATCAAGCATTTCGCGGCCAACAGCCAGGAGGACAACCGGTATTTCTCCAACGCCCATATAACGGAGCGGACCATGCGGGAAATCTATCTGAAAGGGTTTGAGATCGCGGTGAAGGAGTCTCAGCCCATGTCCATCATGACATCATACAACCTGATCAACGGGATTCATACAGCCAACAGCTATGAACTGCTTCAGACGGTGGCCAGAGACGAATGGGGATTTGAGGGCGTTGTGATGACCGACTGGTATACCTCCCAGGATTTCAAGGAGATGACCGGCGGCGAGAATACGGTTTATCCGATTTCGGCGTCTACCGGCTGCGTCTGCGCGGGTAACGACATTCAGATGCCGGGCTGCCAGAAGAACGTGGACGATCTGGTGGAATCGGTGAAGGAGAATAAGAGGATCGACAGCTATCAGGTAACTCTGGCGGACCTGCAGTTTAACGCGGCCAACGTCATCCGCGCCGCGGCGAAGACGACGGTGAAATAAAACTTCAATAAAGCGTCAGACGGATATTTTTCAGAAAACGCTTGACAAATTTTTTGGAATGCACTAAGATAGCGCTAAGTTGATAATTGATATCGAAAGACACGGAAGAGAAGAGTAGCAGGCGTAGGTTCTCACAGAGAGTTCCCGGTGCTGAGAGGGAGCAGAATGAAACCTGTGAACATGGTCTCGGAGTCGCATGGCCGAACAGTTTAGGCCATGACGGGAGCGCCCGTTACAGCGATAGAGTATCAGCCCGGCAGGATGCAGGGGGTACTTGAAGAGGCAGGGTATGCGAATGCTCTGTGAAATTAGGTGGTACCACGTAAGCGTAAGGCTTTCGTCCTAATCGGGGCGGGAGCCTTTTCTGTTACGTCAGTATGCAAAAAGAGCGCCGATCCTCTGCCCTTAAAAATATATCGGGAGGAGCGTATGGGAGAATCGATTATCCAGATCAGGAATCTGGGCAAAGAATTTAAGACGGCTGCCGGAAGCGTGCGCGCGCTTCAGGATATCAATCTGGACATCCGGCAGGGAGAGATTTTCGGAATCATCGGTCTCAGCGGAGCGGGCAAAAGCACTCTGGTCCGATGCATCAACTATCTTGAGATCCCTACAGAGGGCGAGGTTCTTTTCGAGGGACAGAGTTTGTCGGCCATGACGCCGGCCCAGCGGAGGAAGACCCGGCAGTCCATGGGGATGATCTTCCAGCAGTTTAATCTGCTGGCGCAGAGAAATGTGATCCAGAATGTCTGCTTTCCGCTGGAGCTGACCAAAACTCCCAAAAAGGAAGCCAGGCAGCGGGCCATGGAGCTTCTGCGAACGGTGGGACTGGAGGAAAAGGCCAAATCGTATCCGGCTCAGCTGTCCGGAGGCCAGAAGCAGAGGGTGGCCATCGCCAGGGCTTTGGCTACCAATCCCAAGGTGATCCTCTGCGACGAGGCCACCAGCGCCCTGGACCCCAACACCACCAAGCAGATCCTGGCTCTGTTAAAGGAGATCAACCGCGCCATGGGGGTGACGGTTATCGTCATCACCCATGAGATGTCGGTGATCGAGGCCATCTGCGACCGGGTGGCCATCATCGACCAGAGCCGCATCGCCGAGGTGGGAGAGGTATCGGACATTTTCTCCGATCCCAAATCCAGAATCGGGCGGCAGCTGATCCTGGGGGACGCAGTCAACCAGATGAAGTTTGGCAGCTCCATGCAGATCCGGATCATTTTCGATGGGCGGGAGTCCGCGGAGCCTATTATCTCCAATCTGGTCCTGGCCTGCAAGGTGCCGGTGAACATTATGTACGCCGCTACCCGGGATATCGGCGGAAAGGCTATGGGACAGATGATCATTCAGCTGCCGGAGGATGAAGCCGACGCCAACCGGGTGATCAATTACCTAAAGACTATCAAGATACCTTACGAGGAGGTGGAAAAGCATGACGTTATCAGCCACAGTTGATATGCTGAAGACAGGAATCTGGGAGTCCTTCTACATGACGGCCCTGTCCTCCCTGTTTGCCTATGTGATCGGACTTCCTCTGGGCGTCGTCCTGGTGGTGACGGACACCGACGGGATCTATCCGATTCCCTGGCTCCAGAAGATCCTGGGAGTGGTGATCAACCTGCTTCGGTCGGTGCCCTTTCTGATCCTTTTGTTTATTGCCCTGCCATTGTCCAAGTACGTGATCGGCACCCGGATTGGTTCGCCGGCCATCATCATCCCGCTGACCATCGCGGCTGCCCCCTATATCGCCAGGGTGGTGGAATCCTCCTTCCGGGAACTGGACGCGGGGGTGATCGAGGCAGCCCAGTCCATGGGCGCTTCCACCTGGCAGATCATCTGGAAAGTCCTTCTGCCGGAATCCAGGCCCTCCCTTCTGTTGGGAGCGGCCCTGGCTATCACCACTATTCTGAGCTATTCCGCCATGGCCGGGTTTACCGGCGGCGGCGGGCTGGGAGCCATCGCCATCAACTACGGATATTACCGGTATGAACCCTTCCTCATGTGGGTGTCGGTGATCCTTCTGGTGGTCATGGTCCAGGTGATCCAGGAGATCGGGACCCGGTGGTCCAAGAAAAGCGACAAGCGGATCCGGTGAGCAAAGCGAGATAAGATTATGGGGATTGTTCCGGGCCGTGTCCGGCGGCCATAGGCCGGGCGGTTTCGGACAGTCTTTATAATAAATATTACATTCTAATGTAAGAGAGGAGAATCAGTTATGAGAAAAGTATTATCGATTGTTACAGCGGCGGCTCTCATAGGCGCCACACTTACGGCATGCTCCGGCGGAGGCCAGACAGAAACCACGGCGGCGGCCACAGAAGCGGCCACAGAGGCAGAGACGGAAGCGGCAGAGACGGAGGCAGAAGAGGCGGAGGCAGAAGAGGCGGCCACGGAAGCCGCTGAGACAGAGGCGGCGGAAACGGAGGCGGCTTCCGGAGAACTGACCACCATCGTGGTAGGCGCAAGCCCCGCTCCCCATGCGGAGATTCTTCACGCCGCGGAAGATATCCTTGCCCAGAAAGGTTATAAGTTACAGGTTATGGAATATGTGGACTACATTCAGCCCAACCTGGCTCTGGAGTCCGGCGATCTGGACGCCAACTATTTCCAGCATCTGCCCTATCTGGAGTCCTTCAACGAGGAGAACGGCACGGATCTGGTATCCGCGGCGGCCATTCATTATGAACCCTTCGGTATCTACGCCGGAAAGACCGCTTCCCTGGAAGATCTGGCGGACGGCGCTGTGGTGGCGGTTCCCAATGACACCAGCAACGAGGCCAGAGCCCTTCTTCTTCTGGAGGCTCAGGGTCTGATCAAGTTAAAAGAGGGCGCCGACCTGACCGTAACCAAGAACGATATCGTGGAGAATCCCAAGAATCTGGAATTGTACGAGATGGAAGCGGCTCAGATTCCCAGGATCATCGAGGATGTGGATATCGCGGTCATCAACGGCAACTACGCCATCGATGCGGGCTTTAAGGTAGCGGACGCCCTGGCTGTTGAGGACGCGGAGTCTATCGCCGCCACTACCTACGGCAACGTGATTGCCGTTCGCGCCGGCGAGGAAAATAACGAGGCGGTTCAGGCTTTAGTCGAGGCCCTTACAAGCGACGAGGTGAAGGAGTTCATGGAGACCACTTACGAGGGCGCTGTGGTTCCCCTGTTCTGAGACATTTTGTCTGAATAATCAGCTTCCTTATATACTTTGAGGAGAAAAGAGGGATATCTATGGTACAACAGAATCGTACTATGGCGATGGCATCCATGATTCTTGGAATTGCCTCCATTGTGCTCAGCTGTTGCTGCTGCATCGGCATCATTCCCGCGGGACTGGCGATTATATTTGCCTGTCTGTCAAGGGTGGAAGAGCATTTTACCAGTCAGGCGAAGACCGGGCTGATTACCGGCATCATTGGGCTTGTGATGGCTCCGATTCTGGGGCTGATCCTGATCGCGATGATCGGCGTAAACTCCGGAAATGTCTGGTATTAAGGAGGTGTCCCGATGAAAACAAGCAGAGCAGAACTTAAGATGAGGGCCAGAAGGTCCCTGCTGGGAAATTACGGAACCATGATCCTGGCGGCAATTATCCTGGCGGGAATCAGCTGGGCTGTCTCCACAGTCAGCCAGATTGGCGTCATGGGAGGGGGAGCTGCCGGGCAGGTCATGGACAGTCTCCGTTCCGGGGACTTTTCCGCCGCCGGCGTAAATATTAATTTTTCCATGAATATTCCGTCTTATATGTATGTAATCCTCGGACTGCTGGGGCTGATAAGTTCCTGGATCATCGTGCTGTTTGCGGTCGGAATGAACCGAATGAGCCTGTGTGTGGTCAGGGAAGGGCGTACAGAGATATCCCAGATGTTCTGGGCTTTTAAGAACCGGCCTGCGCGGATCATCCTTCTTCAGCTGCTGGTTTATGTGCTGGAGTTTGTCAGTATGGTTCCTGTGATCGTCCTCAGCATGGCCATAGTCGTAAGCACTGCCGTATCAGGGGCTGATCCCAATTATGAACAGCTGCTGTTTCTGATCCTGTTCCTGACGGGATATGTAATTTTGATAATGATCGTCTATATCCTTATCGCGCTGAATTACGGTCTGGTATATTATTACATGGCGGATCACCGGGATGAGGGAGTCTTCGCTTCTCTTGGAAAGGTCCATGAGATGATGAAGGGAAACCGCATGCGGTATCTGGTGCTCCAGCTAAGCTTTATCGGATGGAACCTGCTGTCCATGCTGACCCTGGGAATCGGAAGCCTCTGGATCATGCCTTATATCCGCTGTACGTTTGCAGGATTCTATCTGGATCTGCTGCCTCAGGCGGAGACGATTCCGCCTCAGTGGGACGGCCGGACGCAGAATCCCTGGGATGGGTCCGCAGGATTCTGACAGGAGGAATAGGACGGACAATAAAACGCATAGGATACACCAAAGAGAAAAGGTGGGTCCTGTGCGTTTTGCGTATATCGGAACTGAAACAGAAGGAAGTAATCAATGGGGAGGACTGCAAGCGTCTCGGCTTTGTGGGGGATGTGGATTTTGACCTGAGCGACGGAAGCCTGACGGCTCTCATTGTTCCCGGGCCCGGAAGCTTCTGCGGTTTTCTTGGCCGGGAAAAAGAATATGTGATACCGTTCTGCGACGTCTGCCAGGTGGGGGACGACATCATCCTGGTGCAGGTGCGGAGAAAGGAAGTGGAGCGGCAGCTGGAATGACGGCGGAGGGTCGAAAATTTACCGGAAGAAGAGCTGTCCGGGTTTGGTATTTCGGGCAAATCCTGCTTGCACAATTGACGGTTCTGGGGTAAAATGAAGAAAAGCTGCGAAAAGAGGAGGATATCCCCATGAAATGCCCCTACTGTAATGAGGAAGATACGAAGGTGATCGATTCCCGGCCGGCAGAGGATAATTCCGCGATCCGGAGGCGCCGCCAGTGCATAAGCTGCGGAAAGCGCTTTACCACCTACGAGAAGCTGGAGACGATGCCCCTCATGATGGTCAAGAAGGACGGCACAAGAGAAGTCTACGACCGCTCCAAGATTGAGGCGGGAATTCTCCGGGCCTGTCACAAACGTCCCGTTTCCAGACAACAGATCGATGCCCTTATTGAAGAGATTGAGGCGAAGGTATTTAATATGGAGGAGAAGGAGATCGATACCTCCATCATAGGCGAGCTGGTCATGAGCAAGCTGAAGGAACTGGACGAGGTGGCGTATGTCCGTTTCGCCTCCGTCTACCGCGAGTTTAAGGATGTGAACACCTTCATTGACGAGATTGGAAAATTGCTGAAGAAATAAGGCGGTTTTGGATGTTCGAGAAATTTTATCCCGGAAAGAGAATGGAATCCTCCTATGTGATTCCTTATGAAAAATTATACGAAAAAGGCATTCGGGGAGTTATTTTCGATATTGACAATACCTTGGTGCCCCACGGAGCCCCGGCGGATGAGAGGGCTCTTTCTCTGTTCGCCAGGATTCACGGAGCGGGACTTCAGACCTGCCTTCTGTCCAACAACAAGGAGTCACGGGTGAAGCCTTTTGCAGAGCAGGTGGAATCGGCCTACATCCATAAGGCCGGCAAGCCTTCGCGGAAAAGTTACAGGCGGGCTATGGAGATGATGGGGACTGACCGGCGCTCCACGGTCTTTGTGGGGGATCAGCTGTTTACGGATATCTGGGGGGCCAACCGGACCGGGATATACAGCATTCTGGTGAATCCCATCAATCCGAAGGAAGAGATTCAGATCGTGCTGAAACGGATTCCGGAGAAGCTGGTTTTATATTGCTATGAGCGCCGGCTTAAGGCCGGAGAAGACCCGGCCGGCGGGAAAAGCCGGAAACAGAAAAATAAAGGAAAGAGGGGATGATTATGATTACCGGACATGCTATGGTATGCGGCGTCATAGGCAATCCCGTAGGACATTCCCTGTCGCCTCTCATGCACAATTTCTGCGGACAGGCCCTGGGACTGGATTATATTTATGTGCCCTGCCATGTGCAGGACGACCGGGTGGGAGAAGCCGTCCGGGGGGCCTTTGCCCTGGGATTTACGGGAATCAATGTGACGGTGCCTCACAAACAGCGCGTGATGCCTTATCTTGCGGAACTGGATGATTCCGCTAAAAGCATCGGGGCTGTAAACACGCTGGTTCGATGCGAAAAAGGTTATAAAGGTTATAATACGGATGCCGACGGCCTGGGCCGTGCCATGAAGGAAAATGGCATGGAGATCGGAGGCCGCCGCTGTATCCTTCTGGGAGCAGGCGGCGCGGCCAAGGCGGCAGCCTATCTTTTCATGAGAGAGAAGGCGGAGTCTGTGGTGATTCTCAACCGAAGCCTGGAGAAAGCCCGGTCCCTGGCGGATGAGATGAATGGAAAGGCCGGCCGGCAGTTTATGCAGGCTCTTCCGCTGCAGCAGTGGAGGCAGCTGGAGGGAGATTCCTATCTGGCGGTGCAGACCACCAGCGTGGGAATGCATCCCAACGAGGGCCATGCGGTCATTGAAGACCGGGAGTTCTACAAAAAGATCAGCCAGGCTGCAGACGCGGTCTATACCCCGGCCAGAACCAGATTCATGGAGTATGTGGAGGAAGCAGGTGGACAGGCTGTTAATGGCCTGGACATGCTGATCTATCAGGGAATCGCCGCATTTGAATTGTGGAATCCCCAGGTGAAGGTGCCTGATGATGTTATCGGCCAGGTGAGAGAGATGATGGAGGAACGGCTCCATGGATAGGCATATCGTACTGATCGGTTTTATGGGGGCCGGAAAAACTACCGTAGGCGGACAGCTTTCCGCCACGCTTGGCTGTCCTCTTCTCGATACGGATGCCATGATTGAGGAACAGGCGGGGATGACTATCAGCGAGATTTTCGCGAATCAGGGGGAGGAGGCGTTTCGCAGGACAGAGACGGAGGTGCTTGCTGATCTGGCATGCAGGGAACCGGCGGTGGTTTCTACCGGCGGCGGAGTCCCCCTGCGGGAGGAGAACCGCAGGGCCCTTCGTGACATGGGATATGTTGTTTATCTGAAGGTAAGGCCGGATACGGTGCTTCGCCGGCTTTCCGGCGATACCACCAGGCCCCTTCTTCAGGGAGAGAATAAGCGGGAGAAGGTGGAGAGGCTTCTTGTCGGCCGCGATCCCGTTTACCGGGCGGCCGCCCATCTGGCGGTGGAAGCGGACGGAAGAAAGCCGGAGGATATCGCGGCGGAGATCCTGAGCAGGATACAGCCGGCAGAACCGTGACGATGCCTGCCATGGGAAGACATTTATGAGCAAAGATACGAGAAAGAGAGGAAGACGTTCAGGCGGGATCGGGAGAACCGGCCTGCCTGTTAGGGAAAGGAGATAATCGGAATGAAGCTTCTTGTGATAAACGGCCCCAACCTGAATTTTCTGGGAATCCGGGAGAGAGGGATATACGGCACAGAGGACTATATGTATCTGACAGGACTTCTCGAAAAAAAGGCGATAACGGAGGGCCATGATCTGGAGGTTTTTCAGAGCAACTGCGAGGGGGAGATCATCGATAAGATTCAGGCGGCTTATCATGACAAGGTAGATGGAATCATCATCAATCCCGGGGCCTACACCCATTACAGCTATGCCATCCGGGACGCGCTTGCATCGATTGAAGTCCCGGTCATAGAAGTCCATATTTCCAATGTCCATAGGCGGGAGGAGTTCCGCCATGTGTCGGTGACGGCTCCCGTCTGTACCGGTCAGATCGTGGGCCTGGGGCTGAGGGGATACCTGCTTGCCATGGATTACCTTACGGGAAAAGTCTGACGGCCGCCTTACTGTTCTGACGGAAAAGGGGCTGCCGGATCGTCCCGGAATTTCCGCGCAAATTTCGAAAAAATACAAAAAATGGTTGAAACGATACCGTTTTTAGTATAAGATAGAATGGACTAATGAGAAATTAACCAGTTATTTTAAGGAGGAGTATCATTTATGATATCAGCAGGCGATTTTAGGAATGGCGTAACACTGGAGATTGACGGCAATGTCTATCAGATTTTGGAATTCCAGCATGTAAAGCCGGGTAAGGGCGCTGCTTTTGTGAGAACCAAGATTAAGAACGTGATAAGCGGCGGTGTGGTTGAGAAGACTTTCCGGCCTACTGAGAAGTTCCCGGCAGCCAGAATTGACAGAGTGGATATGCAGTACCTGTATGCCGACGGCGATTTATATAACTTTATGGATACCAACACCTACGAGCAGGTGGCACTGGGCAGCGACATCATCGGCGACGCCCTGAAGTTCGTGAAGGAGAACGAGATGTGTAAGGTCTGCTCTTACAACGGCAAGGTATTCTCCGTGGAGCCGCCGCTGTTTGTAGAACTTGAGATTACCGACACCGAGCCTGGCTTCAAGGGCGATACCGCAACCGGCGCTACCAAGCCGGCTGTTGTCGAGACAGGCGCCACCGTATTCGTTCCCCTGTTTGTCAACACAGGCGACCGGATCAAGATCGATACCAGAACCGGCGAGTACCTGTCCAGAGCGTAATTTGTTTGTCAAGTCCTAATTGATTTTTTAACACCAGTGTGCGCAAAGTAAGGACGCCAGGGCATATGCCCTGGCTCTTTCTTCTTATAATATAAGATGTATAACTGCATATTTCAAGGGTGTCACGGTCGGTTTTCCATGATATCATCGGGCCGGCAGTTAAGAGAGATACACAGTAGCTCGATCACCCTGGTGGATACCTGCCGGCTGTTATTGCGTTTCAGAGCACGGAACTGCCTTTCCGTGATGCCGTATTCCAGGAGTTGTGTTTCTGGTATGTTCTTTTCTTCCATATATTTCCAGAGATCATCGAATATTAGCCTAAGTCTTAGTTTTTGAAGCCCCCGAATTTTGGATATTTTCAAAAACAGTCGCAACTTTTGGATAACAAGAATCGCAGGTTTTCGATAACAAGAATCGCAATTTTTGGATTAACCGTTTCACGCATAGTTGATTATGAACTTTTCGTTAATACAGCTTTGAAGAATAAAAATTTTACGCAATAAAATAGCAAGAACTGCTGCAGGATTCCTTCTGTTCGTGTAAAATGA
>CANQRW010000069.1 GCA_947626365.1 uncultured Lachnospiraceae bacterium | reverse complement strand
ATTTTACAAAATCAAAAATGTTCAAGATAACTACGGATTTGCTTTGCCATATGTGGGATCATGAAACTTAAGGAAATAAAGAAGAATCTCTGGCATGATAATAATTCCCAAAGTTCAAAAGGGAATGATGAAGTGATTTTTCCGATTGCCATACGCCCGGGTTTAGTGTAAAATAAAGCAGAAGTGTCCGGTAAAATGGGATGCGGCTGCATATACGGGGATGAAAAAGATGGAGTATCAGGCGACGGAACTTAAGACATTTACCATAAAGAACAGGAGATATCTGGGGAATAAATACAGGCTGATTCCCTTTATTTTGAGTGTTGTGGAGGATGAATGCGAGGACGTCAATACGGTAGCGGATATTTTTGCGGGCACCGGTTCCGTGGCCTCCGCGTTTACGGACAGGAAGATCATAACGAACGATAATCTGTACAGCAATTACATATGCCACCTGGCGTGGTTTTTGCCTCAGGCTTATGACGAAGAGAAAATCATCAAAATGATCCGGGAATATAACGAGACGGAGGCGGAGGAGGACAATTACATGAGTCTTCACTTTGCCGATACTTATTTTTCCCGGGCAGACTGCAAAAAGATAGGGTTTATCAGAGAGGATATCGAGAATCGGTTTAAGGCAGGAACGGTCAATGAGAGGGAGAGGGCCCTTCTGATTACTTCGCTGCTGTATGCGATGGATAAGATTGCCAATACCTGCGGACATTACGACGCCTACCGGCAGGGCGTGTCCTTTGACCGGCATATTGAGCTGGCGGTTCCCCTTCCCGATCGGAATCTGAATCCCAACAATGTCTGCTATCAGACAGATACCAACCGGCTGGTGAAGGAAATCTACGCGGATCTGGTGTATATCGACCCGCCTTACAATTCGAGGCAGTACTGCGATGCCTATCATTTGCTGGAAAATGTGGCCCGATGGGACAAGCCGGCGGTGTACGGCATCGCCAGAAAAATGGACCGGACGGGACTGAAGAGCGATTACTGTACCAACAGCGCCGCGAAGGCGTTTGAAGACCTGATTGAATCTGTCTCCGCCAGATATATTCTGCTTTCCTACAATAACATGGCGGAGAAAGGCAATGACCGGTCCAACGCGAAGATTTCAGACGAGGACATTTTCCGAATCCTTGGGAAAAAGGGAACGGTGAAAGTCTTTTCCGAGGACTATAAGGCCTTTACTGCCGGGAAGTCCAACATCAAGGGCCATCAGGAAAGGCTTTTTTTGTGTGTCTGCAGGGATGCCGGGAAAAAGAGGATTCCTTCGGCTCTGAATTATACCGGCGGAAAATATAAACTGCTGCCCCAGATGCTGCCTCATTTTCCCAGGGACATAGACCGGGCGGCGGATATCTTCTGCGGGGGCTGCAGCGTGGGGATCAATCTGGACTGCAGCAGGGTGCTGTTTAACGATAATGATGAGCACCTGATCGGGCTGTTAAATACCATGAAGAAACTGCAGAAGGAGGAAATGACAGAGAGCGTCCGCCGTATCATCGACAGATACGGTCTGTCCATGGTTTCGGAAAAGGGTTATGATTATTATGGCTGCAGCAGCTCGGACGGGGCCGCGGCGTACAATCGTCCAGGCTACAACCGCCTGAGAGATGATTTCAATAAACGGCAGGTCCGCGATAAAGAATATTACCTGATGCTGTATGTGCTGATGGTGTATTCCTTCAATAATCAGCTGCGGTTCAACAGGAAGGGAGAGTTTAATCTTCCTGTTGGAAAAAGAGATTTCAATTCCAGGCTGCAGGAAAAGCTTCTCCGTTTCATGGGAAGGCTGAAGGATGGAGACTATACGTTTATGTGCCGGTCTTTTCTGGATGTGCCGGTTGATGAACTGACGGAGAGAAGCTTTGTGTATGCGGATCCGCCTTATCTGATCGCCAACGCTTCCTACAATGAGAGGAACGGCTGGACGGAGGCGGACGAGCGCAGCCTGCTGGAATTTCTTGACGGGCTGGACCGAAGGGGCGTCAGGTTTGCCCTGTCGAATGTAATGGAGAACAAAGGAAAGCGCAATGAGATCCTGGAGGCCTGGGTGAGGGAACGGCCGGGATACCGAGTGATCGATTTGAATTACAGCTACAGCAATTCCAACTATCACGCAGGCAACCGGGATAAAAAAACGCGGGAAGTATTGATTGTGAATTATCCGGAGGAAGAAAATTAGAATGAGGGTTTTCGAAAATCAGGTATTTAATCTGATGGACACCAACGGAAGACGCAATGATGTGGCGAATGCGCTCCAGGGATATCTGGATATTCTTGACAATATCCGGAACGTGCAAAGGCTGCCCTGGCGGCCGCTGCCGGACAGCCCGGCCCAGTTTGAGTTCTACAGGCAGGCCATAGAGCGTTCGCCGGAAGTATTTAAGAAACACGACGCATACGACAGGCTGATGGAGGAGCTGGAGGGATATCCGGAGCTGAAAGCGGCGGCGCTCGAGGGGGATGTGGTCCGTTTCCGGAAGCAGCTGGCAAGATGTCCCCATCTGGCGGACCAGTTCGATCTGGGAGCGGAAGACCGGGCCCGCCATTATACGAGCAACCTGGTAAAGCTGGGGTTTGCCGATGATAACCGGAACATTTCCCAGGCAGGAGAGCTGCTTCTCGGCCGGATTTTGCTCCGCAGAGACCCATTGGAACGGCTGCTGCCCCTCAATGACATGAATATTGTCTATCTGAGGCAGCTGATGAAGCTGCGGATTTTTTCTTCTGATGGAACGCGGTATTATTCTCCCTTCTGTATGGCTCTGTACGCGCTGCTAAAGAGGGACCGCATATCCCAGAATGAATTCTGCGAGCTGGTTCAGGGCATGAATCCCTATGCCCGGATGGAAGAGCTGGACAGCTTTATTGAGAACTACAGGGAAGGCAGTATTGCGGAGGGCAGGGCAAAGGCGCTCCCTGCGGAAGTATGCGGCAGAGGGTTTATGGGAGAAGAAACCTTCGGCCGTATTTTCGGAAACAGAAAAAGCGGGAAGACTGTGTGGGTATATTATGAGTTCTATCGGGCGCTGTATCGTTTTAATGAATCCAGAACGGAAGAAGCGCTTGACAGCCTGCTCGATCTGTATGAGGCAGAAAAAACGAAACTGAATAAGGCGTTTGGATATGGGAGAAACATTTTTTCCGTATCACGCGGGAACCGGCCTCCTGTGAGTGACTTTTTGGAGCAGGAAGAGGAGGAACTGTTTTCCGACAGCCTGAACCGGCGGTTTTATGAGAGGTACGCCCAGTCAAAGCTGCTGGACCAGATTCGGGAATATTCGGATACGACCATGAGAATGTTCAAGGTGACCGGCATGATCAGTTTTGATAACGGTTACGCGGAACTGGCTTTCGGAGATCTGTGCAGATGTATCTTTGATCCGGACAGGCTAAGAAAAAAGGTGTTTGGAAACATTGAGGAGGAACAGGACGCCTCCTGCCTCAGCTGTGAGGAGTACGAGGAGGGAACGGACAGTTTTTTCTGTACCGTACAGCCGCTGTCGCAGATTCTGGGGCTGGATGACAGGGAACTGACAGAGATCGTCAGAAGGATCTCCCTGAAGTTTGGCGGAGGTTCGGTGGAAGAACTTTCCCGGATCGTCCAGGACAAGCGGAAAAAGGAATTCCGCAATTTTGTCGCCGTTCATTATCCGGAGAAGAGGGTTAAGGAGCTGCTGGCGCTGTTTTCTGACCGTTCCAATGACCGAAGGATTAAGGAGGCGGTGAGTCCGGATGCCACCGTGCCCACGATTTTCGAATATATTGTAGGACTGGCCTGGTATTATTTTTCCGACAAGACCATCGATCTGCTGAGCAGCTTTAATCTGACGCTGTCGGCTGATTTTGAGCCCCTTACCCATGCGGGAGGCGGAATGGGAGATATTGTGATCCGTGAGCCGGACAAGGTGATCATGCTGGAGGCAACCCTTATGAACGCCGGCAGTCAGAAGCGGGGAGAGTGGGAGCCGGTGCTGCGCCATTCGGTCAATCTGAAGATTGATGAGGAAAAGCAGAGTACCGGAAGGGAAGTCACTACGTTTTTCATCGCGGACACCTTCGATGCCAATACGATCAACATATGGAAGGCCATATCTTCCGTTCCTTTGCAGTCGTCGTCTGACAGGGACCAGTTTACGGACAATGTCATCATCATGCCGGTAAGCAGCCATGAACTGTCCAGGCTCATGGACAGAAAGAAATCGTACGATATGACGATTCGCAGAATAAGGGAATTGTTTGTCAATGACGAATCCTCCTTTGATATGGCGTGGAGGGACAGGTTCATTCGCGAAGTAATGCAGTAAATCAGAGGACGAAAATGATATGCCTAACGTGATTGAGATAGAGGACCTGAGCCTGCCGGAACTTCGGATGTATTCCGTTACATCGGAGGTTCAGCTTTTGAGATACTTTGAGCCGGAGCCTGGGATTTTTATTGCGGAAAGCCCCAGGGTGATTTCCAGGGCGCTGGATGCGGGATACGTGCCTTTGTCCATGCTGGCGGAGAAACGGCAGCTGGACAGGGATGTGTGGGAGCGGCAGGAGGATATTCTTGGGCGCTGCGGCGATATTCCGGTTTATGCCGCGGACGAAGAGGTGCTTGTTGGGATTACCGGATTTCGGCTGACCAGAGGAGTTCTCTGCGCCATGAGAAGACGGAAGCTTCCGGAAGCGGAGTCGGTCTGCAGGGGAGCGTCCCGTATTGCGGTGCTGGAAGATATGATGAATCAGACCAATGTGGGGGCGGTGTTCCGTTCGGCCGCGGCTCTGGGATTTGACGCGGTGCTTCTGACGCCGGGCTGCTGCGATCCTCTCTATCGCCGGTCTGTCCGGGTCAGTATGGGAACCGTGTTTCAGATACCGTGGACGTATGTAGAATGTGAGGATGAGAGGAAAGGCCGGCCGGACGATGCAGAGGGCAGCTATGTGGAAAGACTGAAATCCCTTGGCTTTTCCACTGCCGCTATGGCCCTGCGGGATGACTCGGTGGGAATCGATGATCCGCGGCTGATGAAGGAAGAACGGCTGGCAGTGATTCTGGGGACCGAGGGAGAGGGGCTTAAGGACGCCACGATCAGAGCCTGCGATTACACGGTGAAGATTCCCATGGCCCATGGGGTGGATTCCCTGAATGCGGCTGCTGCCGGGGCTGTGGCGTTCTGGCAGCTTGGAAAAAGAAACATGTCGTAAAAAGGAGTACGTATCTATGACCCGCGAAGAGGTTTTGCAGTATGTGAAGAAAAAATATCATACCAAGCCGGATTATCCCTGGAGAGGCGACCCGGACAGCGCCGTCCTGCGTCATGACGACAGCCGCAGGTGGTACGGACTCATGATGTATGTCAGCAAAAGCAGGCTGGGGCTGGCGGACCGGAAGCCGGCGGATATCCTGAATGTAAAGTGCGATCCCATGCTGGCGGAGATGCTTCGGAAAGAGCCGGGGATTTTTCCGGCATACCATATGAACCACAGGGAATGGATCAGCATTCTTCTGGATGGGACAGTGCCCGGAGAGAAGGTGCTGGACCTTCTGGATATGAGTTATGAGCTTACCATGTCCAAAAAGAAGAAGGAGCGGAGCCGGGGTCCCGTAGAGTGGCTGATTCCGGCGAATCCCAAGTATTATGATGTGGAAGAAGGATTCCGCCAGAATCCGGTCATGGACTGGAAACAGAGCAGCAATGTGAAAGTGGGCGACATTATTTATATGTATATGGCGGAACCGGTGGGAGCGATTCTCTATAAGTGCAGGGCGGTGGAAGTGGACATCCCCTATCACTATGAGGATGACCATCTGACGATCCGCCGGTCCATGAAGATCAAGCTGCTGGAGCGGTACGACCCGAAACGTTTTACCAGGGAAGTGATGAGGCAGTTTGGAGTCTACGGCGTGCGGGGACCGAGAAGCATGCCTCACAGCCTCAGCTGCGAAATCAATGGAACCTGTGATCCGCTGCTTTGACCTGGTGAGGAGCAAGCTATGTTTGGCATACGAGATAAGAAAGGTATACGAGATAAGAAAGGCTTTTTGGTCTTGCTTATGGCCGCGGTCCTGTTTCTTTTATCCGGCTGCGGTCTGAAAAAGGAGGAGCGGTACGACTCCCAGTATTTTGATCTGTTTGATACGGCGACGGTTTTTACCGCTTATGGGAGCAGCCGGGAAGAATTTGACCGGTACGACCGGATTATGTATCAGGAGATGAAAGAGTACCATCAGCTTTATGATATTTACAACGATTACGAGGGGATCCATAATATCAAGACCATCAATGACAATGCCGGGATTCAGCCGGTGACGGTGGATGAGAAGATCATTGACCTTCTGGATGAGGCGGTCCGCATGTATGATGAGACGGACGGGCGGGTCAATGTGGCTATGGGCAGCGTGCTGTCTGTCTGGCACAGGTACCGTCAGGAGGGAACGGATCATCCGGAGAATGCGGGGGTTCCGTCTGAGGAAGAGCTTTCGGAAGCGGCAAAACATATGGATATCCGTAAAATGGTGATCGACAGAGAGGCCTCCTCCGTCTATCTGGAGGATCCAAAGATGAGCCTGGATGTAGGGGCCGTAGCTAAAGGCTATGCTGTGGAGATGACATGCAGAAAGCTTCAGGAGGCCGGGCTTGAGAGCGCCCTGCTGAATGTAGGCGGCAATGTCCGGGCCATTGGTGAGAAACCGGACGGCACAGGCTGGGCAGTGGGAATCCAGAATCCGGATCTGGACAGTCAGCAGGCCTATCTTCACAGCGTCTCGATTCGGGATATGGCCCTGGTGACCAGCGGAGTCTACCAGCGGTTCTATGTGGCAGACGGCATCCGATATCATCATATTATCCATCCGGAGCTTCTGGTTCCATGGCAGAAGTACCAGTCGGTGTCTATACTAGGTTCTGATTCCGGAGCGGCAGACGCCCTGTCCACGGCCGTGTTTAATATGGAAGAAGAGGAAGGCATGGATTTTATCGAGGGCCTGGACGGCGTAGAGGCCATGTGGATTCATGAGGATGGCACGGAAAGCTATAGTTCCGGTTTCCGGCAGTATATGAATGACTGATAGAAGAATTGGCTGAAAAAATTGCGGAGATATAAGAGATGAACAGAAAATCTATGGGCAGCAGCCTGATGCTTCTGCTGACTGCCTTTATATGGGGCGTAGCCTTTGTGGCCCAGAGTGTGGGCATGGAATACGTGAGGCCGTTTACCTTCAATGCCGCCAGATTTATACTGGGCGGGCTGGTACTGATTCCGGTGATCGTGTTCATGAGGAGAGAAAAGACGGACCGCTTCCGGGAAAGCAGTGAGACCTGGGAAGGCATAAAAGGCGGAATTCTGTGCGGGATCGCGCTTTTTGTGGCGGCCAGCTTTCAGCAGTTCGGAGTGTCCATGACGACAGTGGGAAAGGCGGGGTTCATCACGGCCTTGTATATTGTGATCGTGCCGATTCTGGGAGTTTTTATGAGGAAAAAGGTACCGGCCTTTGTGTGGGTCAGCGTTGCGCTGGCTACGGTGGGGATGTATCTTCTGTGCATTACGGAAGGATTCCGGATCGGTACGGGAGATCTGTGCGTGTTTATCTGCGCGGTCTGTTTTTCTTTCCACATTCTGATTATTGATTGCGTATCGCCAAAAGCAGATGGTGTGCTGATTTCCTGCATCCAGTTTTTCACAGCGGGGGTGCTGGCGCTGATTCCGGCGGCGTTTTTGGAAAAACCTTCCGCCGCGACTGTACTGGCGGCGTGGCAGCCCATTGCCTATGCCGGAATCATGTCCAGCGGCGTAGGCTATACCCTTCAGGTGGTAGCCCAGAAGAACACGGATCCGACAGTGGCTTCTCTTCTTATGAGCCTGGAATCCGTGTTTTCCCTGCTGGCAGGCTGGGTGATCCTGGGGCAGAAGCTGTCGCGCAGGGAACTGCTGGGCTGCGTCCTGGTATTTGCGGCGGTGATTTTGGCCCAGCTGCCGGGCAGGGCGGAAGAATGAAGCTGCAAGGGCGCTCTTTTCGCATACTGACGTAAAACCGGAACCAGCGCCCTCTCCGGGCGGCTGATTCCGGTCCGATTACGTCAGAATGCAAAAAACGCGCCGGTGACGCGTTTTTTGTATTCTGAATCAATGATTTAGTGACTTCCTGTTCCCTTCAGCTGCCTCAATTCATCAAACACCACATCGTTCAGCACCTTAATGTAGGTTCCCTTCATGCCGGAGGACCTGGACTCGATCACTCCCGCGCTCTCAAACTTTCTCAGGGCATTGACGATGACGGAGCGGGTGATCCCCACGCGGTCCGCAATCTTGGACGCTACCAGGATTCCTTCGTTGCCGTCCAGCTCTTCAAAAATATGTGTGATCGCTTCCAGTTCGGAAAATGACAACGTGCTGATCGCTGATTTGACGATCTGTATCTTGCGGGCTTCCTCCGCATTCTCCTCATTCACCGACCGCAGCATCTCAAGGCCTACCACGGTGGTGCCGTACTCGCTGAGGATGATGTCATCGATCTCATACTGGCAGTCCATCTTGTAGATGAACAGGGTTCCCAGCCGCTCTCCCGCAATATCAATGGGAGCAATGATGGCCTGATACTTTTTGACATTCTCCTCCGCAAATCCCAGAGTCGCCAGATTCACATTTTCCTTGGTTGAAAGAATACTGAGCAGGCGCTCATTCAGCATCTTGTCGATGAAACCGCCCAGGTGCTCCTCGATCATCTCTTCAATCTCGTCCACGCCGGGCCAAACACCGATTCCCAACACCTTGCCCTTCCTGCTGATTACCAGGATATTGGACTGGAGTATCTCACTCAAGACCTTGCAGATGTCGTTGAAAACCACTTTGTTGGAATTGTTATTGTGCAGCAATTTACCGATTTTTCTCGTTTTGTCCAGTAACTGAACACTCATTGCTTTGCAACCCCCTTCTCTGTCGCAAAAAGAGCTGTAATTCTTCTACTCCACATAAATTGTAACACACTTATTCCAAAATAACAATAGATATTGAAAATTTTTAATTTTTCTTTTTATTTTCTATTTTGCGTTAATATTCTTCATAGAGTGACCGCACTGCTCGTTGGCGCAGACCAGCCTGCTGCCTCTCTCCACCATATAGCTGCCGCATTTCGGGCAGCGGACTTCCGACGGTTTCTGCCAGGACATGAAATCACACCTGGGACTGTTCTCACAGCCGTAGAACCGTCTCCCCTTCTTGGTTTTCTTGATGACGATCTGACCGCCGCAGCTGGGACAGGTGACCCCGGCCTTCTCCAGATACGGCTTGGTATTCTTACATTCCGGAAATCCGGGACAGGCCAGGAATTTTCCGTGAGGGCCGTACTTGATGACCATATTCCGGCCGCAGAGCTCGCAGACCTCGTCGCTGACTTCATCGGCGATAGTCACGGATTCCAGCTCCTTCTGGGCCTGCTTTACCGCCACTTCCAGATCCGGATAGAAATTCCGCACAATCTGCTTCCATTCCACGCTGCCGTCTCCGATTCCGTCCAGAAGCAGTTCCAGATTGGCCGTAAACTGTATGTCCACAATACTGGGGAAATTCTCCTTCATGATACGGTTGACCACCTCGCCCAGCTCTGTCACATACAGATTTCTATTTTCCTTGGTTACATAGTGTCTTGCCAGGATGGTGGTAATGGTAGGCGCGTAAGTGCTGGGGCGCCCGATTCCCTGCTCCTCCAGCGCTTTCACCAGAGAAGCCTCCGTATAGTGAGCCGGCGGCTGGGTAAAATGCTGGCTGTCCCGAAGGGCTGACAGCTTCAGTTCCTTTCCCTCAGTCAGCTTGTCTAAGGATCCGCCGGAATTCTCTTTCTCGTCCTCATCTACGTACACGGACATAAATCCGTCGAAAGTCAGCCGGGATGCCGACAAATGGAAATAATATTCTCCCGCCTTCACCGCGACGGAAACCGTACCGTAAACGGCCGGTTTCATGCGGCTGGCGGCAAACCGTTTCCAGATCAGCTGATAGAGACGAAACTGATCCCTGGACAGGGACTCCTTCACCATCACCGGCGTTAGGGAGATGTCCGTAGGGCGAATGGCCTCATGGGCATCCTGGATCTTGGCACCGCCGGCCTTCCTGCCCTCGCCGGCTGCCGCGTAATTTTTGCCGTAACTGGCCTCGATATAGGCTCTGGCCGCCTGATCCGCTTCTTCGGCGATCCTGGTAGAATCCGTACGCAGGTATGTGATCAGGCCGATGGTACCGCGGCCCTTCACTTCCACGCCTTCATACAGCTGCTGAGCCAGCCGCATGGTCTTCTGGGTAGAGAAATTCAGCGCCTTGGAGGCTTCCTGCTGCAGGGTGCTGGTGGTAAAGGGCAGGGGAGCCTTCTTATACCGTTCCCCGCGGCTGACCTCATCCACCACGTAAGGCTGGCCTTCCAGTTCCTTCAGCACCCGATCCAGGTCCGCCCTGGAATGAAGGTTCATCTTCCGGCTCTTCCTGCCGTAGAATCGGGCCGTCAGCGGCTTTTTGGAGTTTCCGTCCAGAAGATCCGCTTCCAGTTCCCAGAACTCCTCCGGCACAAAACGGGAAATCTCCTCCTCCCGGTCGCAGATCATTCTCAGAGCCACCGACTGAACGCGGCCGGCGCTGAGTCCCCGCTTCACCTTAGCCCACAGAAGAGGGCTGATGCTGTAGCCTACCATCCGGTCCAGGATCCTTCTGGTCTGCTGAGCATCTACCAGGTTCATGTCAATCTCTCTGGGAGCCTTGAGGGAAGCCTTCACAGCGTTCTTGGTTATCTCATTAAAGCTGATCCGGTAAATCTTCTTATCTTTAATCTCATCCAGCTTTAAGGCTTTCATCAGGTGCCAGGATATGGCTTCTCCCTCCCGGTCAGGGTCTGTCGCCAGATAGATCACGTCAGCCTTCTTCACTTCCTTGCGGAGTCTGGCCAGCACATCTCCCTTGCCCCTTATCGTAATATATTTGGGCTCATAGTCATTCTCCACGTCAATTCCCATCTGGCTCTTGGGAAGATCCCGCACATGGCCGCCGGAAGCGTCCACCTCATAATTGCTCCCCAGAAACTTCTTGATGGTCTTCACTTTTGCAGGTGACTCTACAATTACCAAATACTTTGCCATATCGACTCCTCACTTTTACATCGTTTCGCAGCGGCTCCCCCGTCACAGCTTCGTCACATAGTAATGGCTTGCGGGCTGCAGTACGTAGCCTGCAAGCTCCAGCTCCAGCAGGATCGTCATGCATTCCGTCAGGGGCAGGCCGCTGTCCTCCGCAACCTGGTCGATGAATTTCGGCTGCAAATTGAGGCAACTATACACCTTTTTTTCTTTCTTGGCAAGTCCCCTGACATTTTTTTCTCGAAGTTTCAGCTTTTTTTCCCGCTTGATCTGGAAATATTCCAGGATATCGTCAGGTCCGGTAACGATTCCGGCTCCCTGCCGGATCAGCTGGTTGCAGCCTTTGCTCAGGTCGGCGGTGACCATACCCGGCACGGCGTACACATCCTTTCCCTGCTCCAGGGCCAGTTCCGCCGTGATCAGGGAACCGCTTTTCTCCCTGGCCTCCACTACCACGATCAGATCGGAAAGCCCGCTGATGATCCGGTTTCTCATGGGGAAATTCCGGGCCAGAGCCCGGGTCCCCGGGGCAAACTCCGAGAGAACTCCGCCCTGCCTCGGAATCTGCATATACATTTCAAAATGATCTCTGGGATAACAGACGTCCACGCCGCTTCCCAGAACCGCAAAGGTGCTTCCCTCCGCCATCAGAGCTCCCTCATGTCCCGCTCCATCCACTCCCCTGGCCATTCCGCTGACAATCTGGATTCCCTCCCGGCTCAGGGACGCCCCCAGCGCTCTGGCTACCTGGAATCCGTAGCTGGAACAGTTTCTGGCCCCGATAACAGCCACAGTCGGCATTTCCTCCTCAGGCAGCCGGCCCTTCACGTAGATTCCCACAGGATTCCCATAGATATGCGTAAGCCGCCCCGGATATTCCTCATCCAGAATGGAAACAAATCGGATCCCCCTCTCCGAAAGAGAATCATATTCGTCTTTCATCCGGCCAAGCTGGGGCTTCCAGCCGTCAAATTCTTCTGCCGCCTCCCGGCTGACCATATGTTCCGCGGCCAGGGCAGTTCCTTCTATATTATAGATAGCTGTAAATGAACCGTACCGCTCATACAGCTTGTGAATCGTCACCGCGCCGAAAGACGGCGTCCGGCACAGCCAGTACAGATACTCCTTCTCATTCATACCTGACACCTCCCCTGACCGGACAAATCTGCCGTTTTCCAGTATTTCTCCTCCAGACTCCGATAGCCGATGGCTTCGCACAGATGGCTGTGGCTGATCTGTTCCGCTCCGTCCAGGTCCGCTATGGTCCTGGCTACCTTGAGGATCTTTCCGTACGCCCTGGCGCTCAGACCGTTCTTCTGATAGAATTCCCGGAAAAACCCTTCCTCCTTTTCATCCAGTCTGCAGTAACTGCGGATATCCTCTCCGTTCATCTGGCTGTTAAAACGAATCTTCCTGCCGGAAAACCGGATTTTCTGAACCTCCCTCACACGCTCGACCCGGCTTCGGATGGTCTCAGACGATTCCTCTCTCTTCTGACTCCTCAGCTCGCCGAAAGCTACGGGGGACGCTTCCGTGCAGATATCAATCCGGTCCAGAATAGGCTTGGAGATCTTCCCCAGGTACTGCCGAATCTGGGCGTCGCTGCAGCGGCACCGGTTGCGATCCGGATAATGGCCGCAGGGGCAGGGATTCGCAGCCGCCACGAGCATGAAATCCGCGGGGAATTCATACCTTCCGCTGACACGGGACAAAACGACCTTATGGCTCTCCAGAGGCTGGCGCAGCATCTCTATGGCGTACTTTGAAAACTCCGGCAGTTCGTCCAGGAAAAGGACTCCGCCGGAGGCCAGGGACATCTCCCCCGGCACCGGATTTTTCCCGCCTCCGGTGAGAGCCTGGGCCGTCACCGAATGGTGGGGACTGCGGAAGGGACGCCGGCTCATAAAGGGATTCTCTCTGGGCAGCAATCCGCAGATGCTGTAGACCTTGGTGATCTCCAGCTGTTCCTCCAGGGTACAGGAAGGCATGATCGTAGGAATCCGCTGGGCAATCATGGTTTTTCCTGTCCCCGCCGGACCGATGTAGAGAAGATTGTGGCGGCCCGCCACAGCCACCTCCGTAGCCCGCTTCATGAGAGCCTGTCCCTGGACCTCCCGGTAATCCACATCATAAGTCTCCGGAAGCGGAAACGGCGGACCGAACGCGTCAGGAATACTCCCGTCTTTCCGGCACTCTCCCCCGTTCCGATTACCCTTACAGTCATCTTTCGCTCCCCGGTTCTGTCTTTGCAGCAGTTCCGACAGCTGACGTACATCCCTGACTCCTATGATCTCCATATCCGGAACGATCCGCCCTTCCCTGACATTCTCCTCCGGCAGGTAACACCTGCCTTTTCCGCAGCGCTTTGCCTCCAGCACCATGGGAAGGATGCCTCGAACCGGCTTGATACGCCCGTCCAGTCCCAGTTCTCCGATCATCACCGCATTCTCCAGTTCCTCCCAGTCAAACATGCCGTGGGCCCCCAGCACGGCTGCCGCTATGGGAAGGTCGAATCCTGTTCCGCTCTTGTGAACGTCAGCCGGAGACAAATTCACCGTCACCCGCTTCGGCGGAAAATGAAATCCCGCATTCTTCAGGGACGTCCTGACTCTGTCCTGGGCCTCCCGCACCTCCGGGGCAAGGGCCCCAACCATGGCAAAGCCGGGCAGGCCATCCTGCACATCCGCCTCCACGCAGACCAGACAGCCCTCTACACCGAGAAGCCCGATTCCCCACACTTTACTAAACATCGTTCCTCCTGACGCCACTCTCCCAACGCGGAAATCCGATGCGAACCGCATCCTGAAACTCTTGATAACTCCCGAAAATCACAGAAACCGTAACCTGATTATATTCCATTTCCCGTGAAAACGCAAGATAAAGAAAGAATTTTGACACAGGACTTTCCGTATGGTAAGATGAGGATGCCGCAGGCGCGCCGGATACCGGGCAGCCCGCGGCAGACTTGGAAATAAAACAGATTTTCATTGCTGAGATTTCAGGAGCCGACATGCTTTACCAGATTACCGGCGGAACCGTATCCCTGGGCGGACAGACGGTTCTCGACCACATCGATTTTGAGATAAAAGGAAATGAAAAAATAGCCGTTACCGGGAAAAACGGCGCCGGAAAAACCACCCTCTTGCGGCTGATCGCCGGGGAACTGGAGCTGGACCGGGACGACAAGCGGGAAAGCCCTGGTATCTTCCTGTCGCGAAAATTGACTGTGGGAATGCTGACCCAGCAGCCCCGTTTCGCAGAGTACGGCCGGACCGTAGAGGAACTGCTGCTGGACGGCTGCTCTGCGAAAGATACCTTTTCCCCGGAACGGTATGATTACGAGCGGGAATACGATACCATTTTTACGCGTTTTGGATTTTCAAAAGAAGACAAAGGCCGGAAACTCTCGGAATTCTCCGGCGGGCAGCAGACCAGAATCTCTCTGATCCGCCTGCTGCTGGAAAAGCCGGATATCCTGCTGCTGGACGAGCCTACCAATCATTTGGATCTGGAGACGATCCGGTGGCTGGAAGGTTATATCCGCCACTATGAGCACGCCGTGGTTATGGTCAGCCACGATCGGTTTTTCCTGGATCAGACGGCAGAAATCGTCTATGAACTTGATGGCAGGAAGCTGCGCCGCTATCCCGGCAATTATACTGATTACCGAAGGGAAAAGCTCAAACAGATCGCCCTTCAGACCAAAGCCTATGAACGCCAGCAGGAGGAAATCCGCCGGCTGAACAGCCTGATCGAGCGCTTCAAACACAAGCCGACCAAGGCCGCATTCGCCCGCTCCCGGAAGAAACTTCTGGAGCGGATGCCTTTGGCAGAGAAACCTGCGGCCGACGACGTCCACATTTTTACCGGACCCATTACTCCCCTTGTACCGCCAAGCAAATGGGTTCTGGAAGCGGAACATCTGAAGATCGGCTATGACAGCCCCCTTCTGGAGATGAATCTTAGGATACGAAGAGGTCAGAAAATCGGTATTCTGGGACCTAACGGCGCAGGGAAAACCACTTTTTTAAGAACCGTGGCCGGCCATCTGCCGCCTCTCAGCGGCAGGTTTCGCCTGGGTAATAATATTTCCATTGGATATTTCGACCAGCATTCGGCGGAGATCACCTCCGATCTGACTGTATCGGAACATTTTCACCGGCCCTTTCCGGCGCTTACGGATAAAGAGGTCCGCTCTATTTTGGGCGCCTATCTGTTCACAGGCCGGACAGCCGGACGAAAGGTGTCCTCCCTGTCCGGCGGCGAGAAATCCCGTCTGGTTCTGGCGGAACTGCTCCAGAGCCGTCCCAATTTTCTCGTCCTGGACGAGCCTACCAATCACATGGACATCCAGGCGAAGGAAACCCTGGAATCCGCTTTTCGGGCCTATGAAGGCACAATTCTTTTTGTGTCCCACGACCGCTATTTTATCCGGCAGGTGGCGGAAAGTATCCTGATCTTTGAAAATGAATCTGTCCTGTATTATCCTTTTGACTACCAGCATTATCTGGAACGGCTGGAAAAAGCAAGACAAAATCCCTCGATTTCCGGCGGCGCAATCCCCGGCAGTACAGCATCTGGCGGTGCGGTCCCTGACCGCGATATCCCCGCGTGCATAAGCGCTGAGGATCAGGCTCTCATCGCTGGCATCCGTTCCGTGCCCAAGGCAGAGCGCCAACAGCTTCGGGAGATTCCTACGGAAGAAGCCTATACTGACTGGCAGCTCCGTCTGGCCCGCGAGAAGATGGCTGCTGCAGGCAGTCTGGCGGAGCAGCTGTGGAAGAAGCTGGAAGCTGCGAAAGAAGCATTTACCGCCCAGGAATATCTTAGGACATGGTCCCTGCCTCAGGAGACCCCGGCTTCGACAGATTCCTCTGCCCCCACTGTTTTCCCTGCCCCGGAGAGGTCCATTGCTCCTGTTCCCGCTGTTTCTCCTGTCCCGAAGGGTTCTCTTCCGGAACAGCAGTATCTCCGGCTAAAGCAGGAATATGCGGCTGCATGGCAGGCATGGTATGAAGCGTGTCTGGAGTGGTACGATGCGTTCTGCAGTTGTTACGAATCCGATTAGGCACGCTACAGGCAGCCGGTGTTTTCAGCAGCCGGTGTTTTCAAAAAACTCCTTGCAGAAAATGGATTTTCATGATATATTACCTGACTTCCGTCGTTTTTCTCAAAACATGGTACTCAGTCGTTGATCAACATGCAGTTTTTGAAGAGATCGTCTA
>CANQRW010000068.1 GCA_947626365.1 uncultured Lachnospiraceae bacterium | reverse complement strand
CTGGGCCACAAAGCTCTGGGCACGAATCTGCCGGAGCAGATGGCTGCGGCTGAAAATATGTCTAAAATTATCGCCGATTTCGTCCAGGAGGGCTGGCAGGTGGCTGTGGTCCACTCCAACGCTCCCCAGGTAGGCATGATCCATACCGCTATGAATGAATTTGGGAAAGCCCACCAGGGCTACACTCCCGCGCCCATGTCGGTCTGCTCTGCCATGAGCCAGGGCTTTATCGGCTATGATCTGCAGAATGCCATCCACTCGGAATTGATCCGGCGGGGCATCTACAAATCCGTCTCCACCATTCTGACCCAGGTGACGGTAGACCCCTATGACGAGGCAAGCCACAAGCCGTTAAAGTCCATCGGCCGTTTCCTGACGGCGGAGGAGGCCCGCGCTGAGGAAGCCAAAGGCAATTATGTCCGGGACGTGCCGGGCAAGGGGTTCCAGCGCATGGTAGCTTCCCCCAAACCTATCGCCATCGTGGAGATCGACGCTATCCGCACCCTTCTTGACGCAGGACAGGTGGTCATCGCCTGCGGCGGCGGCGGAATCCCAGTCATGGTTCAGGGCACTCGTCTGAAGGGCGCCAGCGCCGTCATTGAGAAGGATCTGACCGCCGGACTTCTGGCCAAGGAAGCAGATGCTGATGTCCTGATGATCCTCACTGCCGTTGACAATGTAACTCTGAATTACGGCCAGCCCAATGAATGTCCCATCTTCAGCATGAACCTGGAACAGGCCAGGGATTATATCAGCCAGGGGCACTTCGAGTTCGCCTCCATGCTGCCCAAGATTGAAGCCAGTGTGGACTTCGTGGAGAACGGAACCGGACGCCGGGCCGTCATCACCTCTCCGGAGAAGGCCGCCGCTGGCCTGGCCGGGAAAGCGGGAACATCCATCCGGGAGTGATCCCCGTCCTTTCCTGCATACTGACGTAATCAAACGCTGTCGGTCCAGGTATTCCAGCCGGCAGCGTTTTTATTACGTCAGTATGCCAAAGGGGCGCCCGTGACGCTTATTACTGTCTCCTCATTCTCCCTTCATTTTTTCCTTATCGGCATGAAACTCCAGATAACTCTTATCCGGATAGGAATACTCGCCCCGGTAATTGGAGGCATTGTAAACCGGGAACTGTACCGGATGGTAGGTCTGCTCCCTGGGACTGTCCTCCTGAGTATAGATATACATGGAATGATAATCCCAGGTGACGATCTCGTCTCTCTCGTCTCCCGTCAAATCCAGCGTCTCACAGCAGAGCACCGGATGTCCGTCGTCAGGAAAGGCCACCGCCCGCATCCGATTTCCGTTCATCAGACCGCCCCTCTCCGGGTCGGCATTGGTGAGGATCAGCTCGCTGCCGTCTCCGTCCCAGTTGACCGGCGCCAGAATATTTCCGTTCATCTCATTTTCCATTTCCCACAGAGGATTTCCAAAGCTGTCATAGAGGAAGATCACTCCCTGATGGCCCCAGAAATTGGACACCGCGATCTCCCGTCCCGGCCGCTCCGGACAGTAATTGGCCACGGACACCCGCTGGGCGTGGCCGATCCGGTCCCTGGCCACGATATTTCCGTAAAAATCGCCGATAAAGAATCCCTGGGTCCCGGACACGCAGGCAAAATACCCTTCCGGATCATCCGGCATCCATTTTCCGGCCACAATCTCATCGGTGTGATCTTCGGTGATGGGATAATGCCACAGCGGCGTCCCGTCACTGTCTAAAAGCTGATATCCTACCAAAAGCTCATCTTTTCCGTCCCCGTCTACATCCACCGGCAGGGGGCAGTGACCCGTATTGGTAACGCCCTTATATTTCCACATCAGGTTCAGATTTTCATCCAGAGCATAAATCCGGCAGTACCGGTCCTTGATCAGAATATCTGCTGGTCGGTCTTTCCCCCGGAAATTACAGATGCGGATCCCGTCCGGATTGATCCGCTCGAAGGCATAGATTCCGTAAGGAATACTGATAATCGTTTCGTCAGCGTCGTCGGACAGAGGCGTCTTCGCCGACTTCTTCACCTTGCCGGTTTCTCCGTCTAAAATCCTTATCTCAAAATCCCAGCCCACGATTACCTCATCCCGGCCGTCCCCGTCAATATCATAGACCTGCAGGGGCATGTCCGCCGATACTTTTCCCAGTTTTTCTGTCTGGTCGGAAGGTTCTCCCTGCTGCCACAGAATATTCCCATCCAGATCAATGGCGGTCAGGCAGCTGATGAACCCGTAGGCGTCCCCGCTGACCCGTTTCTGCATCTGGGCCAGCACCACATGCCACTCATTCCCGCCTTTCAGATGGCCGAAACGGACCTGGCGGCTGGTGCCGAATTTTTGAAGATTGATCTTTTTCCAAAGCTTCATCTTGGGATGGCGGGCCATCTCCCGGGCTTCCTCTCCAAGGGAAGCCTCCTTGGCCTGCTGAATCGCCTCCCAGGTGCCGGCCGAGACCTTCACTTCCACATCCGTAAACCGGGTCGGACAGTCTGCCGTGATGCCGATTTTGCCGCCCCGCTCCGCCAGGCTGCTGTCCAGCTCTATAACCTTTTCTCCGTTTATATAGCAGGTTACATGGTTACCGTCCACATCGGCCGTCAGGCGGTAGGAATCATCGCAGTTGTGAGGAAAAGCCGTCCTTTCAAGAACTTGTACTTCCTCTTTGTGACGGTAGGCCACTGCCGCCCATTGTTTATCCTCAAGATAAAATACCAGCGTATCGATGCTGTGGTTCATACAGAAGGCGATTCCCGCCATTCCTTTCTGGGACAGACGGCGCAACGTCGCCGACACCTGGTAATCCTTCCACCACCGCTCTCCGGTCTCCAGCGTAGGAAACATCCGGTGGGGATTGTCCTTCTCGATCCGCATGGACTCCATGGCGTGAACGCCGTTCTGCTCCGTGATGATCCAGGACGGCCCGTGGCCCGCATAGGTATAGTTGCAGACCTGATTGAGCCACCTGCCGCAGTAACCCTCATTTTTCACGTAATGATACTCCCCCGAAGCGGAATGGTCCGGGTCATAAGGGAATTCCCCGATGGAGAAACCCTGAAAATCTTCTCTGCACAAATATATCTCTTTCATGGAAAGCTCCTTTCTCTGACTGCAATTCATCATACCACACTTAATGACAGATAACCACCCATATGATTGCAAAAACGTCATTTTTGTTATATAATTATGGGAAAGAACCTGTCAATTTCCGGTTTCCATGAGGTAATTTATGAACAATAGAGAACTTGCTGTGCGAACATGGAACACAACAGCGCTTCCGGTTATCGTTCTGGAAAAGGCCGGGGGAATCTATGCTCCTGTCTTCCAGAATGATGCGGCTTCTGCTCTCTGCCCTGACGGTTTTCTTACAGATATCATGCCGGAGGACATGAGGCAGAAACTGGTTTCCACAGAGCTTCCTACCGGACAGATGGAAACTCCCCTGTTCCTTCCTATAGATACCCATGTATATTCCGTGGTCCCCTTCGATTGGGAAGACTGCAGGGTATGCATGCTTCACGATGTCAGCCAATATTATCAGCAGACTCAGCAGATGATCAACGATGCAATCATGGCCAGTCAGGCCAAGACTACGTTTCTCTCGGAGATGTCCCACGATATCCGCACCCCTATGGGCGCCATCATCGGCATGACGGATATCGCTCTCATGCAGGAAGAGATGCCTGCCCGCGTGCGGGAATGCCTGGGCAAGATCAAGGTAGCCTCCGGCCATTTGATGTCCCTGCTCAACGAGGTCCTCGACATGTCCCGCATCGAAAGCGGCAGGATCCTCATTCAGGAGGAAGAAGTCGATATGGCCGACCTTCTCCACGAGATTCTGACCGTGGTAAGGCCTCAGGCCGATGCCGCTCATCTCCGGTTCACTTTACAGCTGGGAAAGATGGCGGAGGAACGGCTTATGGCTGACAGCGTCCGTCTGAAACAGATCTGCTTAAATCTTCTGTCCAACGCCGTCAAATTCACCCCGGAGGGCGGCAGCGTGGAACTGAGCCTTGCGGTTACTCCGGCAGACCAATCCGACCGGGTCCATCTGCACATGCAGGTGAAAGATACGGGCATCGGCATGAGCCCGGAATTTATCCAGAAGGTGTTCGTCCCCTTTGAGCGGGAGGAAAAATCGACAGTCAACAAGATACAGGGCACCGGTCTTGGAATGGCTATCACCAAGAATCTGGTAGACCTGATGAACGGCTCCATCACCGTAGAGAGCAGGCCCCGCCAGGGCACCTGTTTCTCCGTGGACATTCCCTTCATGGCCTGCCGCGATCACTATAATGTCTATCAGAAAGCTTTAAGCGGCAAACGGATTCTTCTCTTCGACAATGACCGGGAACGGGCCGCCTCCATAACCGATATGCTGAGCCGGATCGGCGTCGTCACAGACACGGCCGCAAGCGCGGAACAGGCCGTGGACTACATCAATGACATGGCCTTCTCCGACGAGGAGTACTTCGCCATGCTGACTTCCGAGAAAGGCGATGATGTGGAGATTCTTCTGTTCCTGCCCCAGATCCGCCAGCGGATGGGGGCTGATTTCCCCATTCTGCTTATGTCAGAGCACGACTGGAGCCAGCTGGAGTATGTCTATACCCAGGCAGGTGTCAGCTCCTTCATCCCTCTGCCCCTCTTCAGCACCAGACTGTCGGCGGGGCTCTATGCATTTTCCCCGGAGGGGAAACGCGAAGCCAGGGAAGAGAAGGAGCAGAATCTGAATTTCCGCGGCAAGCGGATTCTTCTGGCGGAAGACAACGCCATCAACCGAGAGATCGCCCTGGAGCTTCTGGGCATGATGAATCTGCAGATCGATACGGTAGAGAACGGCCAGCTGGCCGTGGAACGTTTCCGGGATACCTCTCCGGATTACTATGACATGATCCTCATGGATATCCAGATGCCGGTTATGAACGGTCTGGAAGCCACAAGGACCATTCGGAGCCTTCCCTGCTCCGACGCCCAGGATATCCCCATTGTAGCCATGACGGCCAACGCTTTCGTGGAGGACGTGAAAAATTCCCTTGAGGCCGGCATGAACGCCCACATCGCCAAACCTCTCGATATGAATCAGGTTCACGCCACTCTGGAAATGTTTCTGGGGAGGGGCCGCCCATGAGACCATACCAGCAGCAGTACATCTCCAATATTGAGAAGATTCTGAGCCTGTCCGACCTCTCGCCGGAGTCCCCGGAAAACACGCTGCGTTTTCTGGAGGAACGGAAGAACAAGAAGCAGGCCATCGGAGAACTGGTGAGACAGAATACCTCCCTTCTCCGGGAAGAATTGTTTCCTCTCCTGGACGATATCATCTCCGCTTCCCAGGATTCGATTGACGACCTGGTCTCCTTCTCGGAGGCCTTAACTCCCGGCGCCCGCCGGCTGGACAACCTGCTGAGCTACACCATCCACAACGCTTTATTGGTTTACGCCCGGCACTGGAATCTTCGGGATATGCTGATCCGTGAGCTTTACAATACGGCCATGGATCTCTTCTATCTCCAGTCCCTGATCGACAGCGCCGCCAAAAACCGCTACCGCTGGAAGATGCGGATGCTGTTCGGTGAGGCGGCATCCTTTATCAAGGTCTATGATGACATAATCCGGCCGGAGATCCGCGGCTATATCCACAGATCCATGGGCAACCTGGCTCTGGGATACACCAATGATACGGACGAATCCACCCAGAAGAAAATGAACGCCATCCGTCAGTCTCTCCGGATTCTGACAGACCCGGCCTATCATGAGAAAACGCCTTCCCTGCCCTGGTCTTCTTTCATCTACAAGAGCCACCAGGAGCGGACCACCTCCTTGTCCAGCCTTCGGTCCGGCAGCACGGATCCCCTGGTTATCCGGGAGGTAATGGAGTCCGCCGAATACGTGTGGAACCGGCAGCTGGAAAACAGCCAAAAGACCGGCAAGCCTCTGTCCAACCGCTGGCACATGACCTACGAGGTAGCCCAATACCACTGCGGTATTTATACCCTGGACTATCTCCTGACCTGCATGGAAGAGATGTATATGCGCCGGGATACCCGCGATTATACGCTGGAGGGCATTTACAACAATATCTTTATTCCCTCTATGTACGCGGAGTATCTGTCCCATAACAGTCACTACCGAAACGCGAAAAAAGAAGTGCTGGGACACATGTACCGGATGATGCTGCGGTACGTGCGCAGCGTCCCTGCCGACCAGGTCAGCGTCTCCCTGATCCGCAACCTGATGAACATTTTCCAGACGTTTATTGAATATCCCGACGGCGTCAAGCAGAAGGATTTTCTCCTTCAGCTGGTGGTCTGCCGTATGCCGGAGGAATTTATCTATCTTCAGATGACCGCCTCTGTCGCCGAAATGCTTATGAAAAAAGTGCTGGAATCCGAACCGGCGCTTCTTCTGGGCGTCCTGGAGCTGGATACAACGGAACAGGTTCTGGCAGCCGGGGACAGGCTGACCCGGTTTGCCTACGAAAGCGGCATGTTCCACGATATCGGCCAGCTGAATTTTACCCAGATGACCTCCATGGCCACCAGAAGCTGGCTCAGCGAAGAAAAAAATCTGTACCAACTTCACACCAAAATCGGAGCGGACATCCTGGCCCGCTGTGAATCCACCCGGCTCTACGCGGACACGGCTGCCGGCCATCACCGGCACTATAACGGTCAGGGCGGCTATCCAGAGGATTACTCCAGGGAGGGAAAGCCCAATCAGCCGGTGACAGACATGGTAAGCCTGGCCTCTTTCTTTGTACGGCTGCTGGACAACAACGTAGACTACACCCGGAGTCCTCTGACCCTGTCTCAGGCCATGGAACGGGTACGGGAAGAATCCGGCCGGCGGTTTTCGCCGGATTTGGTCCGTATCTTCCTGACTATGGAAACGGAACTGGCCGATTATCTGGAGAACGGAGAAGCAGAGGCCTGTCATCTGGCTCTCCAGTATCTGAACCAGGAAGAATAAATCACACAGCCAAAAGGACGTCCCATTTGACGCGCACCCTGCCGGCAGGCAGAGGCACATCTGCAAGGGACGTCCTTCTCTCATGATATTTCTTTTTCTTCCTCCCGCAGGGTTCCGTTCTTCGTGTGATTCTCAAAATAAACGTATTCCTGGTTTTCCTGCTTCTCCCGGTTCTCCTTCCATTTGGAGCGGGTATAGGTGAAGGCTCCCGCCCCCACAAGCACCGCTGTTCCCACCACAGCATCGGAAGTACTGCTGCGGTCTGACGGCGCCGGCGAAGCGGCCGCCGTTTCTTCCTCAGCGGCTTCATCGGCTGGAACCGTATCCGCCGAAGCAAACGTTTCGTCTCCGATTGGCGGAACGCCGGCCAATCCGGTCTTTGCCGGCGCCAGAACCAGTGCGCAGGCCGCAGCGGCAGCTGCGGCCAGTTTTATCCTCTTATCCATCCACTTTATCCTCAACATTGATCTCCCGGCTCTTCTCCTTCTGCTCTTCTGCAAATCGCCGGGCAGCTCTCCGCTCTTTCTCCGCGGACACCTCCGCGCCGTCACTGAGAAAACTGCAGGTAACCTGAGGGAATGGAATATTGATATCATTCTTATTGAAGATCAGCAGGATCTCCCGGTTCAGATCGCGGCACAGCTGAATGCGGTCCGCCTCCTTACACATGGCGATGATCTTGAGCACCACGCTGCTGTCAGACAGCGCCGACACCCCCTGGTAGTAAGGACCGTCTATAATGTCCGGCAGCCGCTTCTTTATATTCTTCAGTTCCCTCTCCAAGACAGCTTCCACCCTCTCGATAGACTCGCCGTACTCGATGCCCACATCAATCTCCGCAAAGGACGCCTCCTTGGTCATATTGATGATACCAGACAGATCGGAGTTATTAAATATCTTGATGTTTTTGGATATATCCTGAATCTTGGTGGTCCGCAGCCCGATATCCACTACATTGCCCCGGAAGTCTCCGATGGTCACGATATCGCCCACCCGAAACGCTCCCTCAAAGACGATGAACACGCCGGCCAGTATATCCTGGATCATGCTCTGGGCCCCGAGACCTATGACCAGAGACAGGATTCCGGCGGAAGCGATCAGGCTTCCCGTATCCAGCCCGCACAGGTACAGCGTATAGAACAGGGAAAACAGGGCCACGCCGTAGCGGACCACAGAGGCGAACAGATGCCCCAGAGTCTCCGCCCGGCTTCCGATATTGGCGCACACATCGTCAACGATAACCCCAGCTATATTGGCCGCCACGATCACAATGATCAGGGTGATGACGCAGTTGGTCATGGCAAAGATGTTGACACCTCTGGACCAGACGCCCTCAAACACGTAATCGACGGCGTCGATGGTGAACAGTTTGCTTCTGGAGCCTACGATACACAGGAAGAGGAAAATCGCGAATATATGGAATACCACATTGGCAATGGATGCGAATTTCTGCTCCGGCGTTTTCTGTCCCCAGGGAATATATACCGCATCCCATCGGGAAGCGGCGGTACGGGACTTCCTGGTCTTGCCGGAGGGCATGGTCAGCAGGATGGTATCCTGCTCGTTCCGCGCTCTTCTCTGTTCCGCCTCCGCCGCAAACTCACGGTACATCTGCTCCTCCTTCCTGCCGAACAGACAGGTATAGAGGAAGATCATCAGAAGGCCCGCGGCCGCCGAAATAAAGGCGATCAGACCGATTCGGCCGCGATTGGCATACACGGTACTCATAGGGACTGACGTGCCGATATAGTAATTATCCGCCAGCTTGAAGGTTTGAAAACAGTTCTCGCCATCCACCGTCTCGTATCCGTTATACATCTCCCCCGACGCATTGAAGGCGTTGTCGCTGTATCCCAGGCTGGCCGCCGTCTTTCCGATATCGCCGGATCTGGGCGAATAGATACACACATGGTCGTCACCGGTATCACAGATGACCACAAAACCGGTTCCGTGAACCGTCGTGTGATCCGCCACATAAGTAAGGGTAGCAGTCTCCATTACTGTCCGCAGCCGTTCCGGGGCGATACTGATCTGAAGAAGTCCCCGATGCTTCTCGATGGGGCTGCCGTCCCACAGTCCGTCCATCTGTTTCCTGTAAGCGCCGCGGGATACATAGCCCGTGCTGCCGTCCTCGTTCCGCACCGTATAATAATAGAATACCGTACCGATATACTGGGAATATTCGCCCTTATCGCTCAGCCGCAGATCCTGGGCCACGAAATCCATGTGGCCGGCCAGTATCTCCCAGAACTGATAAGACTGGCTCTCCGGATTATCCGAGAGAACAAAATACCAGTCATTATCATTGGTCGCCATGATCCTGCCGTACTCGTCATACAGGCTAAACTTTTCTATAGCGTTAATATCGCAGAGTTTCTGAAGAAACGGATGCCTGCTGATGGAATAGCACTCGTTGCCGTAGCTGTCCAGGCCGCTGATGACCTTTCCCTCGTCATTTTTCTCCACCGGCTGCTTATGTACCTTCTCATCCTCCCTATTGAAGCTGAAGACGTAATTGGGATGCTCCTCCAGCATATCCGCAAGGAGGCTGCATTTCTGGGAGAACTGCTCTTTGTATTCCGTATTCAGCCGCTCCGCATCCTCCAGGTTGTCGGCCAGCTTGTTATGAATCTCGTTGATGGTCCAGTTGGATTCATTGGCAATGGACGACAGGGAATTGATGGACTGCATATAAAAGGTCAGACCTCCCGCGGCCAGAATTCCCAGCGCCGCCACCGGAAATAATTTCTCCGACACCGACCAGTTAAAATTAAGCCGCTCGGATAACAGAGGAATAAACTCCGGCATCCTTCCCATCCGGATATTGTCCCGGTTGATAATGACCCCGTAAACAGCTGTCAGGCCTGCGAACATGGCAAATGTGATCCCGATAAAGAAGATCAGCATCAGATCATTGACCAGGTTCGTGTCGGCCCTGGTCAGAACGATCACCATGGCGTCCTTCCATTTTTTTCCTACAGCGGCCCACCGCTGCCCGCCGATGATCAGCTGCTGTTCAAAACCGTCGCCGGTCAGGCACTCAATAGGAACCCCGTTCTGAAGGGCATCCCTGCCGGTCAGATCGCCAATGGGATTGTAGAGGAAAGTATAGTCCTTCAGAGACACGGCGATGGATTTGGTATCTACGCTGACCATGCCCCGCAGCACCGCCTCCCAGGAGGTCATATCGCGGATATTGTTCTCCACAGCCGTCCAGTCTTGGACAAAGACCAGAATACGGTCCGCCATCAGTTCCATGCCGTAGAACCGCCGAACCCCATCCTCATACTCCACGCTGAAGGGCTCTGTGGTGCCGTCCTCCCGAATATTGGTCCGCAGCATATTAAAGCGTTTTCGGGTGAAATCGTAATCACACTGCCAGGCTCCGCAGGTATTGCCCTCCCGGTCGATAATGGCCACGGAATCCACTTTGGCGTACTCCGCCACTTCCCGGGCAAAATTATCATTCAGCTGCAGGTCCCAGTAATTTCCGTAATAAAAATGGGTAGTCAGCAGCTTGCTGACGTAGAGCTGGTCGTACTCTTTGTACAGTTCGTCATTCTCCGTAAGTCCTGCTTCCAGGCCGCCGATCACAGTCCCAATTCTGATACGGTTGGTATCATAGAGCTGATCATTGGTCATCTTGAGCCTGACATAGCCGACGATGGCAGTGAATGTCACAACCACGATCACTGCCAGGAGAACGGCAAACGTACTCTTTCTTCTGACGTGTTTATTCTGATAAGGATCCCGTATACCAGCCTCTCCGCCGGTTTGTTTCTTTTTCATGCTCAGTTCCCCCATCTTTTAATCAGCCCGTCGATGGTTCCGTCTTCCAGCCTGGCCTTTACCGCCTCATCCACCTTCGCCGTCAGCCTGGAACCCCTGGGCGTGGCCACGCCATACTGCTGCTGGGAAAACATTACCGGCAGAAGCAGACGGTCGTCCTGCATATACCCGCTTAAAATCGAGCCGTCCGCCATGAACGCGTCCACGTCTCCATACTCTAGAGCTTTTGAGATATCCGAATAAGTATCATACAGGGCAAACGTGATTCCTCCGTCAAAGGTCTCCGCGTCAAAAGTCTCCCGGTCAAACTCCGGGATGATCTGTCCGGCCGCCAGATACTCGGCCAGGTTCAGGGGCTGGCTGACATTGGATATCACCCCGATCCTGCAGCCGTTCAGATCCGCCAGGGTCTGAATAAGGCTGGATTTCTCCACCATCACCGACACATTGTCCGCATAATAAGGCGTGGAAAAATCAAACCGCTGTTTCCTCTCATCTGTGATGGAAAAGGTGGCGATCACCATGTCCAGCCGCTTTTGCTCCAGCAATTCCTCCCGGCTGACGGTATCCACCATCGTAAACGCTACATTGGAGTACCCCAAATCCTCGCACAGTATCTGAGCCAGATCCACCTCCATGCCGGAGTATCTGCCGGATTCCTCATCATAGAGTCCAAAATTGGGAACATCTCCCTTGACTCCCACCTTCAGCGTTCTTCCCTGGACTGTTGCGCAGCCGTTCAGAGAGACCGCCGCTGCAGCCGCCAGAAGGGCCATGTTTATCCATAGTCTCTTCTTCATATTTTCCTCTTTCCTGATCATCTGCCGTATCCCTCCGGACAGACAGGACACGAATTGATACCGCCTCATCCATACAGGTATAAACTTTGCTTATTTTACTATATTTTCCCTTTTTTCGCAACAAAGCATTCGCATTTGGTTGATTTTCCAACATAGTCTGTCCCGGCGCGGCAGATACTATTTACGCAAAGAACGAGTGAAGCCAAAATGTGTTTCATTTTGTTCCGGAAACTGTCAATCCGATGTCCCAACCGCGCATGCCGCAAACCGGAGCGACTGTGACATCCACCTGTTATTTTAGAGAAAGGAGCGTATCGAAATGAGCATGCTGGCAACCTACGAGCGGGAATACACAAAATCCGGCGGAGGAAACACCCAGACCGCAGAAAGGCCCCGTCCGGCCTCATCCGGGCAGCAGAATGAAGCCTGCAGCGGCCATCCCTCCGTCCCCCAGCTGGCAATCGCCGCCATCCCTCTGCAGCAGTGGGAGGAACCTTATCAGCCTTCCCAGGCCCTGCAGTGCGGAACCATTTTCCCAAGCCTGAACAAGCCCTTCTACAAGACGGGAGGTGAGTTCCGTGGCTGACAGAAATACCATGCTGAAACAGATCAACGAGACCAGCTTTCTGCTGGACGATATGAAACTTTACCTGGACACCCATCCCTTGGATGAAAACGCCATGGAACAGTTCAGCGACTACCAGGCCAAACGAAAACAGCTTCTGAAGGAATACGCGGAACAGTTTGAACCTCTGGCCTGCGACTGCATCTGCCTGGAGAGCAACGGAAGCGACAAGACCCAGACCCAATATCCCAATAAGCGGCATTGGACCTGGTCCGACGGCCCCATCCCCTGGGACCTGGAGGCCAACGCCTGCGCCGCGGTGAAAGGAGGACGATGACCTATGTGGACCTATGAAAAGCGGCTGCAGTTTCCGGTGCACATCACCAAAACCTGCCCCAAAACCGCATCCCTTATTATCAGCCAGTTCGGCGGCCCGGACGGAGAGCTGGCCGCCTCCATGCGTTATCTTTCCCAGAGATATTCCATGCCATTCAAAGAAGTGGGCGGACTTCTCACAGACATCGGAACCGAGGAGCTGGCCCATCTGGAAATGATATGCGCCATCATCTTTCAGCTGACGAAAAATCTGACGGCGGAACAGGCCAAAACAGCCGGCTTCGACGCCTACTATATCGATCACACCACGGCCCTGTGGCCCACAGCCGCCGCAGGCGTTCCCTTCAATGCCTGCGAGTTTCAGTCCAAAGGCGACGCCATCACTGACCTGACGGAGGATCTGGCGGCGGAACAGAAAGCCAGAACCACCTACGACAACCTGATCCGCGTCATCGACGACCCGGATGTGCTGGCTCCCTTAAGGTTCCTGCGCCAGCGGGAAGTGGTCCATTTCCAGCGGTTCGGAGAAGCCCTGGAGAAGATCAAGGATGATCTGGATTCCAAGAATTACTACTACTTCAATCCGGAATTTGACAAGCAGTTTGTGAAGGCGTAAGCGGAAAGGCGCTGAAAAGATGCTGAAAAGCGGGCATTCTCAGGGTGTTCATACTCTGAAAATGTCCGCTGATTTCTGGTGTTTCCGCATAGCCCTGATAGGTCTTTGTTATCAGATCTTCAGGGGAAAGAAATAAGCCGCCACTACTGCAAATGGTGACAGCGGATTCCTCCGTTTCCTCACGTCAGCAGCATACGGTCATTGTCCAGGGCCTTGCCGGAAGCGATCTTAAACTGCTCCAGCAGGTCGGCCACCGTCAGCTTCGCCCGCTCCTCCCCGGACACATCGAAAATCACCTTTCCATGATCCATCATGATGGTACGATTGCCCAGTTCCAAAGCCGTCTGCATGTTGTGCGTAACCATAAGACAGGTCAGATGGCTGTCGGCCACAATCTGTTCCGTCAGCTCCAGCACCTTCTCTGCCGTGGCAGGATCCAACGCCGCCGTGTGTTCATCCAGAAGGAGAAGCTTAGGCGGATTGATGGTAGCCATCATCAGGGTCAGTGCCTGCCGCTGTCCGCCGGACAGCAGGCCTACGGGCTGCTGCATCCGGTTCTCAAGCCCCATATTCAGAAGCGCCAGCCGCTCGCGGAACATCTGCTTGTCTGCCCGGGACACACTGGAAAGCCAGCCGCCGTGCCCTGCCGCCAGGGCCAGATTTTCCTCGATGCTCATGCCCGGCGCGCTGCCCCGCATGGGATCCTGAAACAGCCTGCCGATGCTGCGGGCCCGCTTAAACTCCGGCATCAGGGTAATATCCTCTCCGCCCAGAAGAATCTCTCCGGTATCCGTAAAAAAGCTTCCGGAGATGGCGTTAAACAGGGTGGATTTCCCGGCGCCGTTGGCGCCGATGATAGTGATGAAGTCACCGTCCGCCACATTCAGGGAAAGATCGTCAAGAGCCAGCTTGGCGTTGACCGTCCCCGGATTAAAGGTCTTGGAAACATGTGATATCTTAAGCATCTGCTTTCCTCCTTCCCGGACGGTGCTCCAGTCTCCGCTTAAACAGCGGAACCTGGCTCTTCAGATATGGTCCTGAGATCGCGATAATGACAATCACGGAAGACACAAATTTCAGCATGAAAGCCGGCATATTGAACCGCAGGGCAATGGTGTACACCATACGGAACACAAAGGCTCCCAGCACCGCGCCTATGGCCCGGACCGGAATCCGTCCCCTGCCCAGAAAGGCATTGCCAATCAGCAGGGAAGCCAGGGCAATGGTAACCATGCCGGAACCGATATCGATGTTCACCGACCGCTGGGACTGAGCCAGCAGACAGCCGGACAGGGCCGTAAACGAGTTGGAGATGCAGAGTCCTATGATTGTGGTAAACACCGGGTTGATGGAAGAGGAACGCACCATGTCTGGATTGTTGCCTGTGGCCCGGATAGCCAGGCCCAGCCTGGTCCGCAGAAACAGAGAAAGAAAGACGATTACTGCCGCCACTGCGATCACAGCCACGGCCACCCGGTACTGCTCCGCCGCAGCCGTCCCTTCCAGCACATCCTTCATGATGGTAAATACGGTATCCGTCTTGTTCATGTTCAGCAGAGAAGAATTGCCCATAACCGCAATGTTGACGGAATACAGGGCCGTGTTTACGATAATGCCGGCCAGCAGGCTGTCGATACCCATTTTCGTCTGAAGAAGGGCCGTGCTAAAGCCGGAAGCAACGCCGGCCGCCATAGCCGCGGGGATAGCCAGATATGGGTGCCCGGCGATGGCCACCACTGCTCCCACCGTAGCTCCCAGCGTAAAACAGCCGTCGGTAGACAGATCGCAGACATTGAGCATGGAATAGCTGAGAAACAGAGCCAGCACTGTCAATGAGCTGATCAGTCCCAGCTCCAGGGCGGTTTGGGTCAGGCTTAATATGGAATCAAAGGACATGGTTTCGTCTCCTGTCTATGGTGAAAATCATTTGTCATATACCTGCGTGCCGGCGCCGGACCGTCGGAGATACCGGCTCTCAGAGCCGCCCGGAATGGTCCGGCGCCGCCATGTAATCCGTTTAGTTCATGTCGTCAAAGCTCTCCGCCGTCACAATGCTCTGTACCTTGGTGCAGAAGGGGGCAAAGGCGGCTTCAATCTCATCGTAATTCATTCCCAGAGCCTCGCAGACCTCACTGTTGACCGTAGCGGTACCATTGTCAAAGGTCATGACCGGAGTCGCCGCCGGATCATTGCCGTCTACCAGGATCCCGCTGATCATGTTGGCAGTTTCCACGCCCAGGTTGGCGTAATCGACGCCATAGCCCAGGAACGCGCCGTTCAGGGCGAAGGAATCTGCGCCGGTGTAATGAGGAATTCCAGCCTCTTCCAGCATTTCGTAGATGGACAGTTCTGCAGTCATGATGGTGTTGTCGCTGGGTGTGAAGATGGCGTCCACTTCATCGGCAATCAGAGCCTGGGCCGCCAGAGTCACCTCATCCACGGTGGTTCCAGTGCGCTCCACATACTCAATCCCCTTGCCGTCCAGATACTCCTTGGCGGCGGCAATGGGCGTAGTAGAGGAATCCTGGCCGATATCGTACAGCAGTCCAATCTTATCCGCATCCGGGTCGGCCGCAAAAATCAGATTCATAACAGCGTTTGTATCCAGGAAATCCGAGGTTCCGGTAATGTTGCTTCCGGGAGCTTCCAGAGACTCCACCAGGCCTACGCTCAGCGGATCGGACACCGCGGCAAATACCACGGGAATCTGATTGTCCTCCGTGGCAGTCTGCATGGCCATGGCCACGGGCGTGGCCACGCCTACCATCAGGTCCACATCATCAGCGATAAAGTTGGCAATGATCTGGGACATCACATTGGCGTCCGCGTTGCAGTTGTCATAGGAGACCTCAAAGGTCACGCCCTTCTCCTGGCCAAGCGCCTCCAGCTGCTTCTGGATATTGTCAACGATCTGGTTCAGGGAAGCATCATCCACGTAGTTGCAGATACCAACCTTGTAGGTATCTCCGGCCGCGGCTTCATCATCGGCCGCTGCCTCTGTCTCAGCAGAAGTCTCCTCCACAGCGCTCTCCTCAGCAGCTTCCGTAGTCTCCGCCGCTGTCGTCTCTGCAGCCGCGGTCTCGCCGCCGCTCTTTCCGCCGCAGGCCGCCAGGCTCATGGTCATGGCCGCTGCAAGAATCATTGCCAGCATTTTCTTTGTCTTTTTCATAATCTTTTTTTCCTTTCTTTTTCTATTTCGGATGTGTCCCTCTCGGCAGTCCGGTGATACCCGCCTCTGACCGGGACATGAAAAACTGCGCTGAGCAGTCTTTGTATGTCGTCAGAAATCCGCGGAATATTTCTGCAAACACAAACGAAGCGTCACTGGCA
>CANQRW010000067.1 GCA_947626365.1 uncultured Lachnospiraceae bacterium | reverse complement strand
CTTTGGGGTTCGTCGGCAACTACGCCCCTCGTGGACTTTCACCACAGACTGACGGCATGCCCGCCATACTACAAAAAACGCGCCAGTGACGCGTTTTTTGTATTGTCACTTATTCAGGAATCAAAGAATATTTAATACCTGTAGACACGAAAACCCACAGCTGCCACCGCTTGAAAACCCTCCGCCGCGCTCTTACAGCATGAAGGAGAATACGAAGGACGCAATAACCAGCACGATGCCGCCGCCCAGACGGGAGGACAGCTGCGCGTAAGCAATCAGATCCATACGGTCTGCAGCGCCCAGGCAGGCCAGGTCGCCGTTGCCGCCACGGTTTGCCATGCACAGGCCGGCGGTCAGAGCAGAGTCAACCGGATAGAAGCCTACCAGATAGCCTACCGCGCCGGCGCCGATGATAGCGCCGATAACGATCATCAGGGCCATCAGCACGTTGCCGGGAGTAAGAGCGGTGAACAGTTCAGCGATATCGAAATCGCAGCCCATGCCTACCATGATGATGATGCCCATGTAGCCGGACATGAAGGACTGGATCTTCTTAGCGCCCGCGCGAAGATTATCCGGGATCACGCCGAAAGCGGCCAGGATAACCACGAACAGGATCATGTAAGCGTAAGGATGGATCTCAGCGCCCGCGATCTTAGGCAGGATTACCTTGTTCATCAGACGGCCTACGCAGAAGCAGGCAAGACCGATAAACATAGCGCCGAAGATATCGTCTGTAGTAACCTTGACCTTCTTGTCGTCTCTGGCGATGTTGGAGCCTTTACGAAGAAGAGTCTTCTTGTCGCCGGTCAGCTTCGGCCAAATGGTGCCTGCTGTATTCAGCAGAGCGGAACCGATGATGGCGAAGATGTTGGCGATAGTCAGAATGATGATGGCAAAGCCGTAGTACTCGGCTGCCGGCTGGCCTGTCACATTCTCATAGATGTTGCTCAGGGGTACCGCGCCTGCGCCGTTGCCGCCGCCCATGATAGGAAGCACGTACTTGATCAGAGAACTGGCCGGGTCTACGCCGAAGATCAGACCGGTTCCGATTCCCAGGATCGCCGCGCATGCAAGGCCGCCCAGAATAGCCGGAAGATATCCGGCGAAGGAACGGATCAGAATATCACGGTCCAGAGCCAGAACGGAACCCACGATCAGACAAACGATGAAGAACTCCAGGAAATTGGCGTCATCAGAGATGAAGCTGTTGACACTGGCTACGGTGTCCTCCGGAAGTATGTTAAAATACTTCATCAAAGCCACGCCGAAGAATACCAGCAGAAGGCCGCCGCCGATGTAGGTATTCCAGATAGGAATCCTCTCACCGATCTCATTCAGCACAACCGCCAGAGCGAAGCAGGACGCCAGCGTACCTGTCATACTGCTGGACTGCACGCCCAGGAACATGGTGATGCCGCAGAGCAGGATCGCCGCAATCGCAAGATGGACCGGCAACCCCCCCAGTTTCAGTTCTTTTACTTCTTTGTTTTCTGCCATACCTATACCTCCATAGTATAAAATAGTTTTTTGCAGATACACGCAGATAAAAGCGATTCCCTGTTTCGCTTTGAAACATCTGCCCTCTGCTGTTGATATTACGCCCTGAACCGTCCCCTAATCCCACGGCAGGAAGCCGTCTTCATGACAAGGACTGCTTCGTGCCGGGAAACCGTTCAGGATTTATATTCGCCGGGGCAGGTTTGGCGTCCCCGCCCCGGTAAATATACAAATACACTCAGTCTTTGAACTCGTACTCCTTGATCTCTCTCACCACGTCGATGATGGTGCCGTCACGGGCCTCGATGATGCCTACTACTCTGTCACCAAACTGTACCGGATCCGGCTCTCCCACCATGGAGTAAGCCATATCCCGCAGCTCCTCGATGGTCTTGAAAGGCAACTTCACGTCCTTCATGCACTCAATGAGATCCTGTCTCCTGGGATTGATGGCGATACCGTAGTCGGTGATAACTACATCGACGGTCTCGCCGGGAGTGGTGACTGTCGTAACGTTGGTGCAGATGGCCGGGATACGTCCCTGCAGAAGAGGCGCGATGACGATGGTGCACTTGGCTCCTGCCGCCGTGTCCGGATGTCCGCCCTGAGCGCCGGTGATCATACCGTCAGAGCCTACCACTACGTTACAGTTAAAGTTGGTGTCTACTTCCAGAGAAGCCAGGATAACGAAATCCAGCTTGTTGACGTAAGCGCCCTTGTTGAAGGGGTTGGCGTACTCGGAAGCGGTGATCTCGATGTGGTTGGGATTGGTCTTGATGGACTCGATAGCGCCCATATCGAAATCCTGAGTGTCTACCAGAGTCCGGATCAGTCCCTTGGCCAGCAGGTTGCACATGGGGGTGGTGATGCCGCCCAGGCCCAGGCCCATATGAATCCCTCTCTCCTCCATAATCTTGCCCAGGGAAATGGTGGACGCGATGGATGCGCCGCCTACGCCGGTCTGATAGGAGAAGCCCTCTTTGAAGTAAGGCGTATTGATCACGAACTGGGTGCAATAGTCAGCCATCATAATCTTGCGGACGTCGGTGGTGGGTTTCGCGGCGCCGGTAGCGATCTTGGCAGGATTGCCGATGGCGTCAACCACGCACACATAGTCCACATGAACCATGGAAATGCTGGCGGGAACATTGGGGAACGGTACCAGGCAGTCTGTGATGGCCACAACCTTGTCGGCGTACTCCGCGTCTACTACCGCGTAAGACAGAACGCCGCAGTCGCTCTTGCCGCCGTTGGCCTTCATGTTGCCGTACTCGTCGCAGGTGGGCGCGCCGATGAAAGCGATGTCAATATGTACCTCGCCGGACTCGATGGCGCGGACACGTCCGCCGTGGGAACGCATAATGGCCAGATCACGAAGCTTGCCTGTGGAAATGGCCTCTCCGATCTTGCCGCGCACGCCGGAGGACTGGATTCCTACGATGGTTCCGTCCTCGATCATGGGAACGATGGGATCATGGGCCTTGCCCAAGGAAGACGCGCAGATGGTGATTCCCTTGATGCCCATATTGTGGATCTCTTCCATAACCATGTTGACGATGTAATCGCCCTCGCGGAAATGATGGTGGAAGGAAATGGTCATGCCATCCTTGATTCCGCATTTTACCAGAGCATCATGGATATTTTCCACCAGTTTGCTCCTCTTGGGGTCGCACACTGCATGTACGGTGGGTGCGGCCTTGGTATACTCATAATTGTCATAGGCGTAAGCGCCTTCAAACACTTTTTTGCCGGTTGCCTTTAAGACTTCTTCCGGTATGTCTCTACCAACTGCATTAATCATATTACAGATCCCCCTCATATACGCCTGATGCTTTGGCCAGGTCTATGGTTCTCTTGGCCCCGTCGTAGAACGCGATATCGATCATCTTGCCGTCAACGGTAAATACGCCGATACCCAGAGCCTTCTTCTCGTCGATCTCTTTCACAACCTTCTCCGCGAAGATAATCTCTTTCTGAGTCGGCGTGAAGACTTTATGCACAACGTCGATCTGTCTCGGATTGACCAGGGACTTGCCGTCGAAGCCCATCATCTTGATCATCTTCACTTCTTCCTCAAACACATCCATAGCGTCCAGATTGGTGAATACCGTATCCCAGCACTGTACGCCGGCTGCCCTTGCCGCGATGATCATGTGCTGTCTGGCGCCCTGAAGCTCCACTCCGGTGCCGGTGATCACGGTCTGAAGATCCTTAGTATAGTCGCCGCCGGAAAGAGCGATGCCGATCAGGCGGTCGGAAGATTTACAAACCTCAAGCGCGTTGAGAACGCCCTTGCAGGACTCAAGCGCAGCCATCAAAAGGGTAGAGCCTTCCGGACGGCCGAATTCCTTCTCGGCTGCCAGCACATGCTCTTCTACAATATGTACATCCTGAGCGGTCTCGGTCTTGGCGATACGGATAGTATCGGCTCCGCCGGCCACGCAGACACGGATATCTTCTTTCCAGTGGGGAGTATCAAGACCATTGATACGGACGACCCGCTCCACGCCCCGGTAATCGATCTCCTGCAGGGCATGATACAGGGAGTATCTGGCGGCATCTTTCTGATTCTCTGCCACGGCGTCTTCCAGATCCAGCATAATGGAGTCCGGTTTGTAGATATAGGGATCCTTGATGAGTCCCGGCTTCTGGCAGTTTAAGAACATCATAGAACGTCTAAGTCTTTTCTTATTCGGATGACTCATTTGATCACACCTCCCCAGGGAAGATTCTCCGTAATATCATTGGAGCGATAAACAGCACACTCAACCCGTGCCTTCAAGGTGCAGTCAAGTGCGCCCTTGTCTACCACCTTCACCTTGGCGCTGGTCACATCCAGCCTTCCCAGGGTCTCAAGGATAGTAGCCTTGATCTGCTTTCCAAACTGATGAATCACGCTGCTCTCGATGGAAAGCTCGATCGTACCGTTGCCCGGCTCTACGGTAACCTGTGCGTCGCTGGACTCAAGGGTACCTGCCATTGCGGCTTTCTTAACTTCCATATCTCCGCCTCCTTGTGCTCTTCTCTGGGCATATTGCTACAATTTATGCCCCAGAGATATTTTAAAACTATCTAATTTCATAACGATACTGTATCATTTCCCTTGCATTTTTTCAAATACATATATTCTTATGACCATTATAAGTATTTTATTATAACTTTTTCATGTCCGCATATGTATCCGATTATGCCTCTTCGCAGTGCTTTACCCATTAAAAAGAAAGACTGCCCGGCCAAGCAGATAAAATCCGCTTTTCAGGACAGTCTTTCCGTTTCCTTCATCCGGCCGACAAACCGGAACTCCGCTTCCTTCTTTCTACTGTGCTTTCTGCATTTCCGGCACGGAACCTTTCTCCACCGGGAACGTAAAATAAGTGTCCGGATAAGGCTCGCCTTCCAGGGTGAAATGCCACCACTCCGTGTCAAAAGGCCGGAATCCGTTATCAATCATGATATCCCGCAGGATGTTTCGGTTGGCAATCTGCTCTTCTGTCAGATCCCCAGTGTAATCCGGATGGGAAAGCTCTCCGAAGTAATCGAAGGTCCCTCCCATATCCACATCCTTGCCTGTCTCCATGTCAAACAGAGTCAGGTCCAGGGTGCTGCCCCGGCTGTGCCCGGATTTCTCGGCGATGTAGCCCTGGTCGAACAGCACGGATTTGTCCAGTTCCGGATAGAAATACTCCTTCATGCGGGTATCCTCCGTATCCTCCGCCCATTCGATAAAATTGTCAACGGCTGACTGAGGACGATAGGCGTCATAGATCTTCAGCATATAACCCTGCTCCTTCGCGTCCTGAGCCGCCCCTTTCAGGGCCTGGGCCGCCTCCTTCGTGAGCAGGGCGCAGGGCTCGTTGTATCCGTCGATCCGGTCGCCGACAAAGTTATAAGTAGAATAGTACCGGATCTCCAGGATCACATCGGGCACCGCCTCCGCCAGAGACACAAAACCCTGCGCGGAATCCTCGTCTGTACCGACCGCGGCTGTACTTTCCGCTGCCGTACTCCCTGCCGCTGTGCTTCCCGCAGCTATCATCTCCAGCCGTTTTTCAATCTCCGCCTTCCAGGCGTCCTTGTCCCGGCTGCCGACGACCATATCGCCTACCTGGTTTCCCTTGCTGTCCACAAAAAGAGAAGTGGGATACGCCGGTACATGGTCATGGATAAACCCGGTCATCAGGTCGCCGGCAGGATTCAGATTCAGATAGGTGTCCGCATGCGTCTCCTGAACGATCACCAGGGCATCCTCATATTCGCTCTGGCGCAGCTGTCCTGTAGCCTCGTCCGCAATATCGCCGCAGATGCCCACTACCTGGAACCCCTGGGACTGGTACTCTTCGTTCAGTTCCGCCAGATCCGGCATCTCCGCCTTGCAGGGTCCGCAGAAAGTGGCCCAGACATTGATCAGCGTCAGATCGTGATCCGCGAAGATGGTCTGGTCCACCGGGCTGCCTGCCAGATCCGCAGCCTGAAAACTGATGAACGAATCCACATGAATTCCTACACTGGACCGCTGACCCGTGAAGATAAAGGCCGCGCTTAGCACCAGAAACACAGACCATTTGAGAGAATCCTTCAGGGACAGGAAAAATTCTTTCGTAAAACCAATCTTCTGTCCTGCTTTTATACCGCTGGCACTGGTGACAAACAGAACCGTCGTTACCGCCATCGCCGGAACCAGCGCCAAAAAAACTTCCATGAAAATGTAAAGCAAGGTTTGTGAAATCTCCGACATAACCCCTTTGAACAGGATCGCTGTAAACATATTCAGCACATTAAAGATAAAGCATGCGAGAAAAATAAGGAATGCCAGAAAAGTCTCGCGAAAATGGACCGCTGCCGCCTCTCCTTTCAGCCCGCACCGAAATCCGCTGACCGAAAAAGAAAACAGAAGCATGGCCGCAAATACGATGGGCATCTGAAGCAAAGCCCCGCCCCAAGCTCCCGGCTGACTTCCCCGATATCCAAAAGGAACGGCAGGTTACTGCCGATGGCATGCAGGACGACCAGGATACAGGCGGCCGCGATCACACAGCCAATGACACTGAAAATCCTGTCTGCCTTTCCGACAGACGGCTGCTGTCTGCTTTCAGCCAATGATTCCATAATTAATCCTCCTCTCACTGTCGTCCCTCATTATCCGATTCCGATACATTCCAGGCAGATATTGGCTGCCTTGTTAAACACGGTAGCCGGTTCTCCCTGCATAATTCCCAGTACGATCAGCGCCGCGGACAGCGCCGCCAGACCCCAGCGGATCATTATCTTCTGTTTCTCACTTCTTAAAAGAACCGCTGTCCAGCACAGCCTGCAGCGAACCGATGGGGCAGGCGTACAGGGCTCCCGGACAGGAATAACAGTTCAGCCCGGGCACGCAGAGAGCCTTGGTCTTTCCTGTGAAGATTTTTCCCTGAAAATATCCGGCCGCGTAACCGTTGGTCAGGGCGAACCATGCCGCCTGAACCCAATGGCGGAACACGCCGCTTTGCTTTTTCCGATTCATATGTATCTCATTTCCTTCCCTTCCGTCGTTTTCTCACACAGTAATCCTGCATCTTCCGCTGCTTTCTCATTTCAGCAGGCGAAACCCGACTCCCCACACGGTCTCGATATAATCGGCGCCGGAGACTTCCTTCAGCTTCTTTCGGATATTGCTGATATGGACGTTGATGGTTTTATCTTCCCCCAGATAGACCGTCTCCCAAGCCTGTTCATAAAACTTTTTCTTGGAAAAAACGCGGCCAGGCGGAGATTTAAGCATCAATTCCAGGATTTTGAACTCCTGACGGGTGAAGGACACCTCTCTGTCGCGGACGGTTACGGTATAATGGTCCGGATTCAGCAGCAGATCCTTATATCTCAGACTGTTTTTGTTGGTTTCCTTCTCCGAAAGACGCCTCATCTGAACGGCCGCCCGGATCACCAGTTCCTCAATCTCAAAAGGCTTGGTCAGATAGTCGTCCGCTCCGGCAGACAAAAGGCTGATCTTATCATTCAGGCTGTTCCTCGCGGATACCACAATAACCGGCGTGGAATACTCTTTCCGAATCTGCTGGAGCAGATCTTCCCCGCTGATTCCGGGAAGCGTCAGATCCAGAATGATCAGCGCGTAAGACGATTTCCTGACACAGTCCAGCCCTTCGGTGCCGGAAAACACCTGGGTACAGGAATAGCCGGCCCTGGCCATGGCCTCCGCGATCAGGCTGTTTGTATCGCGATCGTCCTCGACAATCAATATTTTCTTTGGCATAATTAAAATTCTCCCCAGAAGTTCTCCCGTCTATCTCCACACAACGATCGCCCGGCTGGTCTGCTCCAGCCAGGTCTGGCCGTTGGCCCGGCGGGTGGACATATCGTTGACGATCACCGACCGGATGCGGCTTACGGAAGCATCTCCTTCCGCCTGGAGCGGGTTCACAATGCTGCTGACGTCATTGATCGTGTAGAACCGCCCTCCCGATTCACCCAGATAGAGCATCTCATGGCCGGGGAACTGAAGAATGGTCCCCGGCGGCAGTGTCCTAAGAAACGCTTCTTTCTCCGAAAGGCTCATGGCGCTTAAGTCCGTCACCTCCGCCGGTATGGCTGCCTGCCAGGTAGTATTGCGGGGAAGTTCCAGACCGAAGCACAGATAGACCTCGCGGACAAAGGAGGAACAATCCTGCGCGTCCAGGCTTCCGCCCCAGCCGTATCGGTTGCCCAGCGACTTAAACGCCTGATCTAAAATACTGGACACCGTAAGAGGAAGATAACCGATATTCACATCTTCGCCTGCGGAGATCAGGGCAAGCTGCTGGGAGAAACTGCCGTCCGCATTTCTGTGGGGAAGCTTCACCACGTAGTTATTCCAGGCTGACCTTCCGTTCACCAGCCCGTTCTGCCAATCTCCCTCCGCCAGCTCCAGGACCGTCCCCATGGTCAGCATCTTCTGTGAAGCCTCAGGATGGGCTGCCGACGTCTCCAGATATACCTTATCTCCGGTAACCACCAGGAATCGGGTCATATTCCGGGCATCCTCCCACTGGGCCTTGCTGCCGCAGACGGCAATGTCCGCCGCCGGCACCCAGCCGGGACAGACGGCGCTGCGGACATAGGCGTAACGGCCGTCTCCGCTGAAGAAATACACTGCCAGCGGTTCATTGACCAGAACCGCGGAGCTGGCAATGTTGTCCCACTCAGGATCGTCCGCACTGTCCGAAAGGAAATCATCGCAGGGATAGGACCGCAGCACCGTGCGGTTCACGGCAAATCCGTAGCGGAGCCCCATGTTCTCCGACACGGCGGAGCTGCGGATATTGGCTCTGACGGCGTCATAATAGCTCTCCGGCACCGGCTGCCCGTTGAGATACAGTCCCGCAGGCGGCTGTGCCCCGGCCATGGAATCGGCCATGGCCCGGCCGTTGAAGGCCTCCGGAAGGGCAGACAGATCCGTCACATTGGTCTGGGGCGTCTCCCGGATCCGCAGATTGATCTGCCGGATCTCCTGCTGGGATTTCAGCCTTACGGAGGCCGAAGGATACCGAGAAATCCAGTAATCCGCCTCGCACATCGCTCCGGTCACATAAGGCGCGAGAGACATGCCTGGCTCGGCCGGCACTCCCGGGCCGCTCTGAAGCCGTCCGTCTGAAAGAAATACATAAGAAGTACCGTTGATGGTCCGGCTTCCTGTCGCCATGCGGCCGCTTTCATCCAGATAATACCAGTCCTCATCCAGCTTCAGCCACCCTGTACACATATTGCCCCTGGCATCCAGATAGTACCAGCCGCCGTTATCCAGAACCCACTGGCCCCGGACATCCGCGCCGCCGTCATCCTGATATCTCCAGAAATCTCCTTCCACTCTCCAGGTACCGCCGTACGCCGGAAAAGCAAACGCTCCGCACAAAACCAGCAGGGCCACATTTCTTCTTATCTGCTTCATGTCTTTTTTCTCCCTTCCGACGTTATTGGAAAGAAGCTGGGCAGAAATCCGTCAATTTCCGCCGCCTTCCATGCGTTCATCGGTCAGCCCTACGATGATCACACGCTCAAAATAGGTTTTCAGGGCCGCCGGGAAAGACAGATCCCATGTCTTATCTTCTCCTCTCTGTCGTATACGTTTCGAAGCCCCGTCAGGATGGAAGGCTCTCCGTACCGGAACCCTCCAGTCTGGAAAAGCACAGGGGATAAACCACCATAAGGAGGAACAGCTCCAGAAAGGTCGTCAGGCTGTTCACCCAGGAATAGGCAAACGCGCCGGTCACGGCAGGCATCAGGCATTTCTCAATGAAAATAAGCAGAAGCACTCCCACTCCGGCCCTGGTCACCTTCTGAAGAACCGGTACGTCCATGGAAAATCTCACAAAGCGCCGCTCCAAAAACCAGCCCAGGGTCACTCCCAGAATACGCCCCGCGTCCTTAATGCCATCCACCTTCATCTTCTCAGGATCCACCAGAAGCTTTCCGTCCACGTAATCCATGGGATAAGATTTGACGGTAATGTAAATCAGAAACAGAACGGTCAGCGCCACGCCGGCGCAGGGAATCATCCAGTCCTTCTCCGGATGCTCATCGATCCATTCCCAGACCTTCGCGCCTCCCACAACGACCACGGCGCCAAGCAAAGTCCCCACAATCACGTCCTGAGGCGTATGAACGCCGATATAGTTTCGTGAGAAAATGGTAAGAAGAATCATGAACCCCATAAAAATGCAGAGGGGCTTATGCTTCCGGTACCGCTCCATCATGGTTCCGTAATTGGACGTAGCCGTGATGCTGTGACCGCTGGGAAAAGAATATCCGGAGGCAGTCTCCACCGGCACGATCTGGTCCGAACGGATCCATGGCCGGTACACGCAGAAGGTCAGCTTCAGAAGCTGCATGAAAAAGCGGGCGAAACCGATGTTCAGAAACAAAAAACGGCCGCTCTTCTTGTCAACGGACCAGAACAGGACGCAGGCCAGAGTCCAGATAAAAATTCCGTAGGACAGATCGCTGATCTGCAGGAAAAAGCTGTTCAGCACCCCGCCCATGGCCTCTCTCATATTCTGCAAAAACAATAAGTATTGGATATCCATATCTATATTCTTCCTTCATCATGATAACGCCGGATGCAGAGGCTGTTTGCAGATGCTGTTACAGTGAATATTATGCAGCAGCCTCCTGCATCCCGGCGCAGAGCAAAATCATTTGATTCCGCAGCTTTGGCGGATCTATTGCAGAGTGTCCGGGTCTACCGTAAAGTAGAGATGATAATATCCGTCGGCTGTGGTAACGGTGCCGGAACCGGAGTAGTTATTGGTATAGACCGGCATGGCGTCCACAGACTCCGTGAGATAGAAGGTGTGAGCGCCCTTGGAAACGGTCAGATGCAGTCCGTCCTTCTCGCAGGTCACCTTTTCGGGAGCCTCATTGTCGATCACGATTTCAAATTCCGTTCCCGCGAAATCATACTCGCTGCCATCCGGCGTCTGAACAGGAATCACCACGTCGTAGGTTTCCGGCGACTTGTCGCCTTCCAGTACGATCCGTCCCGCCGGCTTGTCGATGGTCAGGGTGTCCGCGCCGTCATTGGTCAGATGGAGAATATAGTCCATGACGATGGCGTCCTCGCCGCCCAGCTCACCGAATTTCATGGCGGAACTGAATCCGTCAAAGGTCGTCACATAGTTGTTGGTAATCACCAGAAGGTCCGTCTCCTCATCATCCCTGGAAAGCTCCGTGCCGTCGTCAAGGATCACGGACACCACCTTATTCCCCTCTTCCCCTGCGGGATCATAAGTATAGGTGATTCCGGATACCTGAAGGAAGCTGCCGGAGGGCTTTTCCCGAACCAGAAGGCCGGTCTCGTCCTGGCCGGTCATGGAAAGACCAAGCTCCAGGGCGGTGTAAAGCTGAGAAGGATACACCCGGATCACGTCCACCGTGTTGCCGTGGTTGAAGGCGTTCAGGATATCGCCCTTTGTGACGATGCCGTAAGGAAGGGTAGCGCTGATTCCGCCGCCGTTCTCCACGCCGATGACCGGCAGGGGCAGGGAATTATTTTCCGCAAAAATCTCTCCGTAGTATTTAAAGGCGTCGGCTACCAGGTCGCCCATGGTGGTTTCCACGATCCGCGGCTCCGCGTAATCGTAATAAATGTATCCGCCCCAGATGGGAGCGCCGGTGCGGGCAACCTCTTCCGCCAGAACCGGATCGATCTCGGTAATACAGTTGTCATAAGCTGCCGCAGTCGCTGCTTTCGCGGCCTCGCCCGCATCATTCAGTTCAAAACCGGATGCCTTCTCGTAGTCCCACACCTCTCCGGCTGCCGTAAAGCCGCCTTCACCGTCAAAGGACAGGGTGACGACGCCGAGAGCCGTATTCCTGGTACCGGTCTGAATGATGGGAATGGAACCGCTGACCGTGTCCTCCAGCGTGTGGCTGTGACCGTCTATGACGGCGGCAACCTTCGCAAGTTCCTCAGCGGAAAGTCCTTCCAGAAGCTGCTGGGAGGTAACGTCTGTGGCTAGGGGATTGTCGCCAAGATGAGTCACCAAAACGATTGCGTCCACGCTGTCTCCGATCTCCCCGATCTCGGATTTGGCGGCTTCGATCTCATTTTCAAAGGTAATTCCCTCCAGCTTCTCCGGATTGGTGGATGTGGAGGTGGACGCGGTGGTAAGACCGACCACGCCGATCTTATATCCTGCCGCCTCGATAACGGTATGGCAGTCCAGCAAAGGCTGTCCGTCCTTCATCGTGTTGGCGGAAAGAATGGGGAACTGAGCCTTCTTCGCATTGGCCAGAAGGGCCTCGGCACCATAGTCAAATTCATGGTTGCCTGCTGCCATGGCGGCGTAACCGGCCGCGTTCATCACCTCGATCACATGGACTCCGTTGTCAACGGTGGCAAAGCTGGCTCCCTGGGTAGCGTCGCCGGCATCCAGCAGAACGGCATTCTCCGTGGATGCAGCTATGCCAGCAACCTGAGGCAGTCCGATGACACCGTCGTCGGGGCTTTCCGCCACAACGCCATGGATATCATTGGTGGAATAGATGGTTACTACTGCCGGCTCATGGTCTGCCGGCTCAGCCTGAGTCTCACTCTCGGAAGCGGCTGCTGAAGTATCGGCCGCTGCTGCCTGGGAAGATTCGCCTGCGGTCTCCGAAGCGGTATTTTTGCCCCGGCAGGCGCTTAATCCAAACACCATGAGAAAGCACAATATGATTGCTATTGCCCTATAACCTGTTTTCTTCATAATTTATTTTCTCCTTTTACTGATTCTGATCCATGAATACTCTGAATCAAAACAAGAATTGATACAACTTTTAAAAATATAGTGATGGGTTTCTTTTTCCATAATGAAATTTCTCCTCTATTTTTATGTTACTGCGGATCATTATTTCCATTTGCCGGCGTACCTGCAAACAAGGACAACTTCTCTTCGGACGCTCATCCTCCCGCCGGGCAGTCAGTCTTTCCCCGGATGGTCATCTCTCCGCCAGACAGTCAGCCGTTCTTCGGACAATCAGCCCTCTTTCAGCATCTCCGGGTTCAGGTTCAGACGGATGCGGGCCGTAAATGTATTCTCCTTGCCGTCGAAACGAAACAGGGCCTCGCCGCTGTATTTCTCTGCCGCATGGGATATACTGCGCAGGCCATAGCCTTCTCCGGACCGATCGCTTAAAAATGCTTCCGCGGGAAGGAAACCTCTCTCCCCGCGATAACGGTCCGAAATATGCGCTCCCTGACAGGGATTGCGGACCTCAATGACCAGAGATCTGCAAATCATTCCCAGACGCACATCGATCCACCGTCTGCTGCCCGCAGGTAATCTGAGGCAGGCATGAATGGCGTTTTCCATGGCGTTTCCGATCAGCACCGTCAGATCGGCCGGCTGATATGGTCGATCTCCCTGGTGATCTTTTCATACTGGAGACGCTGAATCTCTATGGCCCTTTGCTGCCGCGCCTCTTCCCTCATCTGAATAGTTTTCAGAAACAGCAGCCGGTAGATCATGCACTCACCCGCAATCAGAAGAAGAGCAAGGGGACAAAGCAGCACGGACCGCTCTGCCAGATTGGAATACCCCACCGACGTGTCACTTATAACCATCACAACAAGCGTTGCGTTGGTCATAAAAATGACCGTACGGAACTCCCGCGTCATCTCCCCTGCATCGGTCTCCCGCAAAAACTTTGCCATAGGTCTCATTACCACCAGCACTACCACCGGCAGAAGGACCGCCATGGTAAGAACATACATAAGAACCGCTGCGACGGAATATACATATCCGTTCATTCCGTAGGGGATAAAGGGAAGGAACAGGTTAACCAGCCAGAACTGGGTGGTCGCGTAGAACTCCACAATGACCAGCACCAGAAGCTTTTTGATCGCCTTCTCCCGTATCAGCCACAGATATGCCGCAACCGCTCCTATGGCAGTCAGAAGAAACAGCAGGTTCCCGCTCACATTGTAATTGTCCTCCGCCAGAGGCTCGAAGATCCGTCCGCTGTAAAGCAGAACTCTGGGAAACAGAAGAGAGACCGCCAGGGAACACATCGTCGCGCCGGCCAAAACAGCGCGGCGCGGAAATCGGAAACTCTCCTCCGGAAATGGGGCATAGCACAGCAGGACGCAGGGGTACAGCTGAATCAGAAATCCAACCGCGTTCCGAAGGAAGAAACTCATGGTCCCACCCCCTGTTCCGGCCACGCTCTCTCTGAAAGCCTGGAAAAAAGAAAATCGCTGTAGGCCGCCCGGACTCCGGCGCTCTCCCTTCCGCTGACGGACAGCCTGATCCCGTCTCTCAGGATACAGACATTAAATCCCATCTGCTCGATATGTTCCATATTGACCAGCGTTCCCCGGTTGATTTTCAGAAACATCCGGTCCAGCTTTCTCTCCAGCTCGTTCAGAGGCGTCCACACCTTCAGAATCCTGCCGTCCGTCAGGGAAACCTCCACCGCGTGGTTGACGCTCTGCAGGCAGACAATCTCATCCTGATAGACCGTATGGCTGCTGCGCCCCACCACAAGGGACAGAACGCTTCGTATCCTGGTATTCTGACGGGCCAGCCTCTTAAAGGCTTCCCGTATTCCCTCCGTGGTCACCGGCTTCACCAGATAATGGAGGGCGCAGAGAGAATAAGCCTCCACCGCGTGTTCCCGGCTGGTAGTGACAAACACAATCTCTGTCTCCGGGGAAATCTTACGCAACGCCGCAGCCACATCCATTCCGCTTTCTCCCGGCAGATAGATATCCAGGAACGCAATGCTGAAAGGCTGCGACATCCCGGCCGCCTTTAGAAGCGACACCCCATCAGAAAACACCTCCGCGTCCCGGGTCGGATCCCAGCCGCGCAGAGCGTCCAGGAATTGATCGCGCTCCATGGCGTCGTCCTCGCAAACGGCAATCCGCAATCATTTTCCCTCCTTTCGCGAAAAATCATTTTAAGTATAACATTTTTTCAGCTCATTTTGTATCAGCATTTGCGTAATCAAACCCTGACATTTGCGTAATCAGCCCTTTGAGGAAGGACTGGATAAGAGCGACCAGAAAAGGAGCTGCTGCATCCTGCAACGGCCCCTTTTCCTGTAAACCGATCTGGCATATACCGAATCCTCTGTCCATCATGTAAAAGAGGACAGATACGGCTGCTCTGCAAAAACATCAACGACTGCTTTTACTGCATCCGCCCGGAATTTCCGGTGTTTGAACTGGAGTTTCATATAGCTCCGTCACCATTCCCTTCCTCAAGATGTTCTTCCAGAAACCTTTGCAGTGCCTCTTTGCTGGGCAGAACCGTCTCATATTGACTGGCAAAAATCTGAGAATTATCTTCCGGCAAAGTCATTTCAACAACAGCATTGTTCTTTTCCTTACAAAGTAAAATTCCAATCGTTAGATTTTCATCCGGAAGTTTCACCATACGGTCGTAGTAGTGGACATACATCTGCATCTGCCCGATATCCTGATGCTTAAGTTCTCCGATTTTCAAATCAAAGAGAACAAAGCACCGCAGCAACCGGTTGTAAAATACAAGATCGACCATAAAATGTTCTTCATCGAACGTGAAGCGCACCTGCCGTCCAATAAAGGCGAACCCGGTTCCCAGTTCCAGAAGAAATTGCTGCAAATGATCAATAATACGGCTCTCCAATTCGCTCTCTGAATATTCCGGAAGCTCCTTAAGGCCAAGAAATTCAAGAACATAAGGATCCTTTACCGCATCCTTGGGGGTCTCAACCTTCTGTCCTTCGAGTGCAAGTCGGTAAACCTTGTCCTTATCCGTACTAAGGGCAAGGCGTTCATAAAGTGAACTGTTATATTGACGTTTCAGTTCACTGAGGCTCCAATTGTTTTTGACAGACTCGATTTCATAAAAATGTCGTTCGTCCATGTTGTCAATTCGCATAAGCTTCAAATAATGCGACCAACTCAGGAAAAATTTCCTTCCTGTACTTACTTCCGGAAGATTCTTAAATTGGGTAAACACTGTTTCCCCAATTTGATCATGCGAATAGACGGAATAAAAGCGTCGCATGAGTTTCAGGTTTTCAGCAGAATATCCTTTTCCAAAAGTGCCTGTCAAATATGTAGAAAGCTCCTTCAAAATCTGTGCACCGTAAGCCGCCCTGCTCTCTCCATGTTGTTCTTCCTCGATAATCATTCTGCCGATCTCGAAGTAAGCATAAACCATGGATAGGTTGACAGCGGTTTTGGCATTTTCCCGTGCTTGCACAAGAACATCGGAAACTCTTTTCAAAAAATCCTGATTAGAAAAAACGGTAATTTCATCCTTTTTCATTGCTGTCCTCCCCTCAGATTACTTTTACTCTCGCATCCGGCGCCAGCAGTTTGAATACGCTCACTGCTTTTGCCGGGCTATTAGCAAAGCTGCTAGTACATAAAACGGTGCAAAATAACTTACATTTTACAATTTCCCTGATAATATCTCATAAAAGCAAGTAATAAAATATTGGACTTGCAATAAACCAATCAAAAAAATATATTGAATAAAAACTACCTCAATATCCTATTGATTTCATCTGCAAGTACTTGTTTTCTGTCGAACGGTGTCGGATACATCTTGTAACCGCAATTCGGACATCCGCAGCTTTTTCGCTCTTTTTAATTTTCCCGCAATTTATGCACTTATATTCAATCATGATTACTCCACTTCAAGCGCTTTCCTGGCAGCATCCAGAGGCGATGCATAGAAGATCACATCGAGCTCGCTCTTTAAGTCTTTTCCGATTTCTTCGTACTTTGCTTTGCTCTCTGCCGGAAGCATGATCCTCTTTGCGCCGGCATTGGCCGCAGCGACAAAAACCTCATCCAGTTCCGTCGTAACAGGCATCATACTGCCGGACATTACAACCCTGCCAACGATCACAAGTGACGGCATAACGGCACGATTTGCCAGGGCAGAGAACAGGCCCACAACCTCAGCGACGGAAACTTCATCGCTGACATTCCTGTTCTGCAGGTCATTAAAATACATGCTGTAATCAT